>CACZRJ010000106.1 GCA_902783535.1 uncultured Ruminococcus sp.
ACAGGTTGCTGTTCACGCCGTCGTACCGGATGACCTTCAGATAGACGGCGTCCGCGGAAGCGGTCGTCATCAGAATCGGAAGAACAGCGACGAGCAGCAGAACGGCCAGAACGGCCAGGGAAAGCCCGCGCAAACGAATCATGGTATTCTCTCCTTTCGGATTGTCTTTCGATCGTGGCGACAGCTGAACAGAGAGGAGTGGGAATATGAGAATCACTTCAAGAACGTCTTCCATTCCGGCGCCTCTTTTCCCGTAGGTTGCCGCACCCGTTCCGGATGAACGGAATCTCTTTTATTCAGTATACTTGCGCCGGCTAAAAAGGTCAAGGGAAATGTATGCTGAAATTTTTTTATGATTTTTTAAAAAACCTCTTGACAAATGTGGACTACCGCGTTAGTATGGACTAAACGAATATACAAGAAGGAAAGCATGATGAAAATTCACGATGGAGAACTGAAATTGATGGAGCTCGTCTGGCAGCACGAACCGATCAGTGCGAAAGAGTTGAGCGTGCTCGCGGCCGAGGTCATCGGATGGAACCGGCATACCACCTATAC
Organism: uncultured Ruminococcus sp.; assembly: GCA_902783535.1. Classification (GTDB taxonomy): domain Bacteria; phylum Bacillota; class Clostridia; order Oscillospirales; family CAG-382; genus Coliplasma. The sequence continues at coordinate 559 of CACZRJ010000106.1, forward strand.
CGTCGCCACGAAACTGGTCGAAAAAGGGTTTATTCACCGCGAAGAGCCCGGCTTTGAATGCACGTCCGCCGTTACGAGAGAGGAAGTGCAGAAAGAAGAAACAAAGATTCTGGTCGACCGGCTGTTCCACGGCTCCAGAAAGGCTCTGTTCTCGGCGCTGCTCGAAAATGAGAATCTCTCGGATTCCGAGATCGCCGAACTGCGGGAACTGATCGCCAAGAGGTAGTAGTCATGGACGAGGTCTTCTACTGGCTGTTCAACATGAGCATCGCGGCGTCGGCAGCCGGAGTCTTCGTTCTGCTTCTGCGCATCATCAAAAAGATCCCTCGCCGTGTCGTCGTCATCCTCTGGGCCATTCCGTTCCTTCGCATGTGGGTCCCCGTCGGCATCGGCGGGAAATACGGATTGATGGCCATTCTTTCCCGGTTCACAACGAAGACGGTGACCGTATACGAAAGCCGGCTTTCGCGCTCGTTCTCGATGACCAATTTCTTCATGGGCGCGGAGTCGTATTTCCCGATCACCTACAAGGTGAACATTCTGCGAGAGGTCTTTTCCGTCGCTTCGGTCGTCTGGGCTGTCGTTGCAGGCGCGCTGTTCCTGACGCTCGTTCTGGTGTATGTTACGACTATGCGCGAGATCAGAGATGCGACGCCTCTGGACGGCAAGGTATACGTATCCAAGAAGGTGCTGTCCCCGGCCGTATACGGGATCTTCCGGCCGCGCATCGTTCTTCCTCCGGCCATGGTGGAGAGCGAGCACCTGAAGTATGTGCTTCTCCATGAACGGAAGCACATCCGGAGACTCGACAATCTTTGGCGGGTCCTTGCGTTTGCCACCGCAGCTTTTCATTGGTTCAATCCGTTGGCCTGGATCTTTCTGAAATGCTTTCTGACCGATCTTGAGATCGCCTGCGACGAATCCGTCCTGCAGAAATGCGGGGAGGAAGAAAAGAGGGAATACGCGTCCGCCCTCGTTTCCGCCGCGGAACAGAGAACGCTGTTCATTTCGCTGTTCGGCGGGGCCAAGCTTCGCACCCGCATCGAACGAATCCTGTCCTATCGGAAAATCACCCCCGTTGCCGCGGCCGCATGTTTCACTCTGATTGCCGCGATCGCGTACTTCCTGTTGACCAATGCGGCGTAGGGATACGCCCGTCTGCTAAGAAATTAGAAGAATAATAAGGAAGAAAAAAACATTGTAATCTTTTGTGCAAAGGAGAACAACCATGAGAATCAAAAAAGTCTTGCAAGTCGTTCTTTCGCTCGTCATCGTACTTTGCGGAGTGTTGACGCCGCTTTCCGGATACGCGGCTGATTCGAAGAGCAGCATTCCGTACGACTATCCCGTCGTTCCGGGGACTCCGGAATGGAATGCCATGGCAACGACGGTAGAAAAAATCGAAGCATGCGCCGTGCCGCGTGAACTCCTCGAGAACATGACCACGGCAGCCCTCGTTGAAACGAACGTCACCTATCCTCTGTTTTTGAACGTGTACGCGTTCAATACGCTGATCGAAGGGTTCCGTCACCTGGCTTTGTATTTTGACGGAGCGGAGATCCTTCGCGGACGTCCGGACGCAATGGATTGCCTTCAGGCGTATATTGACGCTCATCCTGGCGATGAGTACACGCTGCCCGTCATCAATGCAGAAGCGTTGATGCAGTTCATCCCCGCCATGAAACAATGGGAGAGCAAAATAGCAAACGAGCCGTATATCGCCGACACGACCCCGTATCCGTGGAAAGAAGGTGAAGCTGCACCCGAACTCCGTTCAGGTCCGGGCGCTCCGATTTACACGCCGAATCTTACGGAAGTTCCCGTTTACGTCAACGGCAGCCAAAACCGTTTCTATGATCTGTCTTACGCGGATCATGGCACGACATACAACAAGGCGAAGGCGATCAGCGACGGATATTCTCTGATCTATACGAGCGCTGTACAGCTTGCTCCGTGCAATCCGTCTTACAACTGCCATTCCTATGCATGGCATTCGCAGCTGACGACCAACAAATACTGGATCAATGATCCTTCCGTTTACATGGTGGACGGCAGCTATACTCTGTCCACCGCTGCCGCCGGACGCAAGGTGGTATATATCTCCGGCAGCCTTGGCTTGAACCACTCCGGAATCGTTTTTTCCGCGAGCACCGGCGGTGTCGTAGTAGAATCCAAGTGGGGTATTTGCGGACTTTTCCGGCACAATCTCAGCGACTGCCCCTATGCCGTGTCGGGAACTGCCAACACGTATTGGGCGTGACTCTCCATCCCAAAACGGAGAATTGTCGTCTCATTTCGGCAGTGTAAAATAGTAAATCGGGGTGATGCACTTTGACCTCTGAAAAGACAAATAACAGGTTCATAGCGGACATGCGCGTCCGGCTCGTCAGTATGACGTGTCTTCTGGCCGTTTTGCTTTTGCTGTTTTCATGCGAGCAGGCACCTGTGGAATTGAAAAAAGGACTCTATATCTCCGGCAACCAAAGCATTCTGCTTTCCGAGAACCAGTCTTATTCACTGCATTACGAACGAACCACGATGTCTTCCTATTTCGCCGGCGCATCAGGATCATACACTGTCGATGGATCGGTCGTTCATGCGGGGAAGGTTGTTCTGGAGCTGGACAAAAACGGAAATCTGACCGTGATTGAATCATCAGATGACAAGGTGGCTGTCGGAACTGTTTTTGAGTATGCTCCGGCGTACATGCAGGACCGAAAGACGTCCAAATGACAACTGAATTTACAATGCGGTAGCATGCCGGTCGGAAGACCGGCATGCTTTTGCTTGGTAGGACGGTCATGCGCGTCATCAGTGAAGAAAAACTGGACGAAATGGAATGTCCCCTAGCACACCCATTTATCCTGTTTTTAGCAAATCTTTTCTACAGGATCAATCGAAACTGCCCAAACCTTACCTTGCGTCATTCTCACTCGATTGGGGTAAAAACACTCTCAAGAAATGACCCATCCGTGATTATCTTCCTCGAACTCGTCGCCGTCATATTCACCGTTCTGCTCATCATATTCGACTTGTCCGTCATTTGCAAAGCCATCTTCGAAATCAAACCCGTCAGTCGAGATCGGCGTCTCTGTATCAGCAATAACCGTTTGCGCGATCGGGTTCCCATGAAACGCATTTTGCAAAAACAATTGCGGGCATGCAAGTGCCGCCACATTGACTTCAGAATGCAGCCCAAATTCCTCAATGAGTTTTCTTTGTCCGTTTGCGAAGCAAATAAAAGCTTCGCTATCGACATGGAGTCCATGATATAGATCTCTCAGGACTTTGCTCAATACGGTTTCATTATGCTCAAATTCCTCCAGATGGGCACGACGCTGTTCCAAGAATCGAGTCAAATCCTGCTCCGACATGTTATTGCCATTCGTCAGTCGTTCCTTTGCAGACATATCATATTCCTTCGCAAGGCATCTGACATATGCTCTATTAATGATCACATCATACCGCATCTGCAATATTTCTTTGTAAAACGCCTTTCTCACATCAGTAATAAAAGGAGTATCATCGATGATACCTTTTATACGATTCATATCAATCCTGGGAGTGATACGCAATACTGCTTCCGTACATAGGTGATCAAAATTTGACGAAAGCATTTCATAATAACCCACTTTGCCGATTTTTTCATTGGTGATTGCCAATGCCGGTGAAGGAAATTGCAAAGTGCGTCTGATCATTTCAAGCGGAGACTCCATAAACGAGAGCACCCCTTCGTCCGACGCCTGCGGAAACATCGTGCTACCAAAATCATACGCCGGAGCCAACGTCAAGTTGTTCTCTTTGACGAGGTATCCCCAATTCCCGACATGCCGGTCAAAGTTTCCAACCAACGCATCAACAACAAACGTATCCCAAAAACGTCGAATCGTAGCATCCTGCATCTCTGGCGAAATATCGTTCTGAGGATCTTTGAGAGTGCTATATATCTGGTCCAGTTTAATGATGCGTCTCATTTCCGCCGAATCATATCTCGCTCTAACGTATTCGGCAAACTCAACTGTAATGACGTTATCTTCGTCGCGGAAATCCTTGCAACCCACCACTATTTCATCATCATATAATCCAAGTACCGTCTCATGAACCGGTAGGCCGATGCTTTGTGCTATATGCGACCCAAGATATTCCGAAATGGCATTATTGACATATGATGTAGATACGTCATGTTTTTTGGCATGATGTTCGGAGAATTTCAGCATGTAAGTATTGCCATTGTATATTACGCCGAATTTACGATCCGAGCCACCATAAGTGGTATGCGCTCTCTTACAATGCGTGAAGTCAATAATCTTATCAAGCACGATAAATCCCTCCCAGCACATAGTAATCCCGAAGTTTTTGGTAATCGTTTGCCGGAAGCTTTCCATACATATCTTTTAGCCAAAACTCGATTTCCGAGCGGTAACAGTCTTCGGATAGACCATTTTCGAAATTAATGTGGTTTAAAAAAACATCAATTGCTGTTTCGAGTTCTGGTGATAAGTCTGCGTCCATCTCAAGTTTTCGAAAATGATTATGTCCGAATTTGGAATAATAGTCTGCCATCTTTTCACCCATCACTCCCACTCGACAGAACTTAACTGATTCCGTTTAGGAATTATTGTTTGTCCTGTTTGTGGTTCCTTTGATTATTTGATATATCCATATTATCCAGCCTATCACCCCTCC
>CACZRJ010000107.1 GCA_902783535.1 uncultured Ruminococcus sp.
AAGAGTACCGCGACGACGGGCTTTCCGGAATCGCAGAGCGTGTCGATCAGGGCGAGCTGTTCCTGCGGCAGGCGCATGTGTTCCCGGTCGCCGCCCTCGGATTCGACCTCGTCGGTCAATCCCGCGAAAACGAGGATGGCATCGCATTCTTCGAGCGGAACGGACCTCACGCCCCGCGCCTCAAAGGCGTCCTTCGGCGTCGTGACCGCGGTCGGGTTGATCATCGAAGAACCCGCGCCCTGATAGCGCATGTTCTCATAGAGATCTCCCGCGATATGGAGTTTTTCCGTCCCGGAGAGCGGGAGGATCCCGTCGTTTTTGAGCAGAACGGCGCAGTCTGCGGCGATTTCCGCGGCGAGTGCGTGATGCGCTTCCCAGTCCGGCGGGGTCGGCTCGGCGGGTGTGTAAACCCGGTCGATCCATCGGAGGATCCGTCGGCACGATTCGTCAAGAACTTCTGCGGGAAGCGTCCCGTCCGCGGCGGAATCGAGGATCCGCTTCCGGCAGATCGCGGTGTCGCCGGGCATTTCGAGATCCATTCCTGCTTTCAGCCCGAGGACCCGGTCCCGCACCGCGCCCCAGTCGCTCATCACGACGCCGTCGAACCCCCATTCGTCCCGCAGTATATCCGAGAGAAGCCATTTGTTCTCGGAACAGTACGTACCGTTGATTCGGTTGTACGCAGCCATTACGGCCGCGGGGCGCGCGTGTCCTACGATATACTCAAAGGGTTTGAGATAGATCCGCCGCATGGTGTTTTCGCTCGCGGCGGAGTTGCCCATGAAGCGATAGTTTTCGCTGTTGTTGAGGGCAAAATGCTTGACGCACGCTCCGACGCCCTTCGACTGAACGCCTTCGACCTCCGCCGCGCCGAGCACGCCCGCGAGAAGGGGATCTTCAGAAAAATACTCAAAATTACGACCGCAGAGGGGCCCCCGTTGGATGTTGACCCCCGGACCGAGGAGCGTATGGACACCGTAGTACCGGCATTCTTCGGCGATCGCCGCGCCCATCTTCCAGAGATTCTCCGGATTCCATCCGGACGCGGTACAGACAGCCGTCGGAAAGGCCGTCGCGGGTTCGGACCGGCTCACGCCGTTGTCTCCGCCGCCGATCTGTTTGCGCAGCCCGTGCGGACCGTCCGCCATGCACAGCGACGGGATGCCGAGCCGCGGGATCGGATTCGTGTACATGAAATCGGTCCCGGAAACGAGAGCCGCTTTTTCTTCGAGGGTCATCCTCGAAAGCAACTGTTCTGTGTTCACGCAGACTTCCTCCGGTTTTTCTACTTTTTCATTCTCATTATACAACAAAATTCCCTGCAAGTCTTGCATTTTCGTATGCTGTTTCGTATAATGGTAATGTGTTGGAGGACTGCCTATGAATTCTGTCGATCTCCCGTATCTTTTGAGCTCCTTCGGAGCTCTCTCCGGCGTTCCCGTGCGTCTGTACGAAGGCGGAGAACTGCGTTTCGCCCGGTTCCCCGTCCGACTGCCGCGGGATCCTTTTGAACTCTTCCGTGAGGAAGTGTTTTCCGTCTGCGAGCACGTCGGTTATACCGTTTCCCCGCTGTTCCACTGCTATGGTGTGGTCAGCGCGGGGGATACCCGGATCGTCATCGGACCTGCGTCCCAGATCATGCCGGAGGAGCAGGCGCTTCGGGAGCTGGCGTTTCAGCTCGGCGTTCCGAAGGAAGAGATCCCGGACTTTGTCTCGGGTATGAACGGGATCGCCCGGCTGCCGGCGGAGAGGCTCTTACAGATGCTCTGCATGATCAACCATCTCTTGAACGACGGCGAGACGCTCGCCGTTTCGGATATCGCCATCCATGACGAAGAGCAGAGGGAACTGAAATCCAGCGTGGAAAAGAGCCGTACCGAGCGCGTTTACGGCAACGACGATCCGAACGAAGAAGTCCACAACACGTACGCACTGGAGGAAACCCTGATGGAAATCGTGCGCCGGGGCGATACGGCGGCTCTGAAAAGCTGGCTGTCACAGGCTTCCCCCGTCCAGGGCGGGACCATAGCCGGGAATCAGCTCCGGCAGCTCAAAAACACGTTCATCGTCACGGCAACGCTGACCTCCCGGGCGGCCATCCGGGGCGGCATGCGGGAAGACGACGCCTTTATCCTGTCCGACGCCTACATCCGACGCGCGGAGCTTCTGACAAGCTACGATAAGATCATGAACCTGCAGTTCAATATGCTCTTCGAATATACCGAGCAGGTGGAAAAGCTTCACCGCGGCAGATACCCGACAAAGCTTGCCGCCGACGTGGCCGACTATGTCCGCCGGCATTTATCCGAAGCGGTCACCGTGGAGAAAATGGCGGAGGAATTCTACATCAGCCGCCCCTATCTTTCAGCCAGATTCAGGCGGGAAACGGGCGAGACGCTGACCGACTTCATCCTGAACGAAAAAACGGAGGAAGCAAAACGACTCCTCCGCTATTCCGATAAGACGACCGCCGCCGTCGGGGCTTTTCTCGGCTTTTCCTCGACAGCGCATTTCTCCCGCGTGTTCAAGAAATACGCAGGACTGACGCCCCGCGAATACCGG
>CACZRJ010000108.1 GCA_902783535.1 uncultured Ruminococcus sp.
AGAACCGCTCCGTCCGCGGCTTCCGGGATCGAGAGAAGATATGCGGCAAGCATGTTCTCGCCCTTGCCTGCGGTGAATGACGTGATCCTTTTATTCAGAAACCTGATCCGGTCGGACAGAAAGACGATATAATTTCTTGCGAAAACCGGGTCAACGCTCAAGAAATGCTCGACCGCTTCTTGCGGGATCATCAGACAGGTGCACGCAGTCATCGCGACAACGGAGGAAAGTTTCCCTTTTCTCATGAATAACTGCGCGACCCCGAATACGCTTCCTGTCTGAAGCAGAGCTCTGGTAACGTCGGATCTTCCCTCCGCGCCGATGACTTTTGCCTTTCCCTTGAGCAGAAAGTACAGCGAAGGATCATCGCCGTTCAACAGTTCGCCCTTCTGAAAAGTGACCTTTCTTCCGGATGAAACCGCCTTTTGCAGAGCTGATGTATTCGTCCCGAAAAAAAGAGGATGCTTCGCGAGCGAAATGATGATTGCTTCAGGTGATTTGCTTCTTGTATTCAAATAATCACCTCCATTTTTGTAAAATACTTTACACTTTTTGCATTATATCTCGTTGCAGACTGTTTGTCAACCGAAACGCATGAAAATAGCAACTGAAAACTCCCGCTTTTTCGGGCGGGAGTTCATGATATTGCACAAATTGAGCGCCTACTGCATCCAATAGTCCTTCGCGAGGTAGCAAAGGATCGTTTTTTCCAGCCAGTAGTCATATTCCGCGTCAGGGAGACGGTCCTCGAATCTCTTCAGCCTGAGATACATTTCCTTTCCGTCTCCGACGTCATGCCAGATATCTGCGAATACATAATCAAAATGCCGGTTATCCTGTCGGAGGCGCGAAGCATAATCGAAAGCGTCGGCGCAGACGATCTCGATCTTATCACGATGCGGGAACTGCGGCAGCAGATGCTCGTTGAACAGGCGGATCAGGTCAGGGCTCTTCTCTACGACGGTCACGCGGGAGACGTCGGGCTTTGCGGAAGCCATGAATGCGAAGTATCCGAGACCGAGTCCGTAGGTGAGAACGCTTCCGTGCGCACGCTTCACGGCGGGCAGCGTTGTGACCGTCTCGTTCGGAAGCAATGTCATCCACTCCCTCCCGTTTTCCAGCACGGCCGGGTACGGATAAGGCTCGGTAAAGAAGCCGAGCTGAGGAAGCATCCTTCCGTCCTCTTCGATGCGAAAGTCGTCTCTGACGAATGCTTCGCATGCCGGAAGCTCCATCATCTTCATCGAGAACGTTCCGCAGGACGTTTCCGGAAATTTGACCGTGCGGTAATACGGATCCGACAGAAACGGGTCCGTATGCATTTCGGAAAACATATTCCTGAGATATCGGTCGGTAAATCTTCTCTCTTCCGCAGTGGTTCCTACGCTGCAGAGCGCCGCGACGCATTCGGAATACGCGTACGCCCTCGAGACGCCGCAGGAGGAAGAGATCTCATTCAGCTGTTCGAGCGTAACGGATGATGCGAAATAGTTCAGAAACAGACTTGCGAGCGCGACCGCGCGCGTATTCGCGAGCCTGATGTGATCTGCCGGTTTCAGGACCGGAGGAAAAGCACTTCCGTCTGTCATTCGTCCCGATCCCCTTCTTCAGAATCCGATTCCGGAGGCGCGCCTGCGATGTCGCGCATGAAATCGGCATATCTGAGACGCGCGGATTTCATGGGAAAGGCCAGTATGCACAGCAGCAGAAGAAAAGCGATGCATCCGGTCACGAGGCCAGCGTTCAGCTTTCCGCCGGCAGCGTTGTGGACAAAAAGGAAGACGTCCAGCCCGAGCATCACCGCAAGCAGGATATAATCCAGGACGCTTTTTCCGAAAAAGCCGGTGATCCCGCTTTTTCCGTCCGGTCCGTCTGGGGAGATCTTCCCCCAGAAAACCGTCGCAAACGGATCAAGCGCACTTCTCGCCTTTCTGACAAGACGCACTTTCCGATCCTTTCTCACGGCCATGAACACATTGTCCATCTCGTCGTCGTTCCCGGCGAACCGCGAGACCGACGTGCGGTCGTCCCATCGCCGGCAAAGCGTTTCACTGTCAAAAGGGCTTTCGATTGTCAGTCGGAACATGAGCGCAGAAGCCTCCTTTTTTATAGTCCTTACAGACTTCTCGGGTCCGTCAGGTTTATGACCCGTGACTACATATTATCATCAGTTTCTGGAAAAGTCAATGCAATCGGTTCGTTGACCTTGCATTTTACATTATATTGTGGTAAAGTTAAAGAAGATTAAAATTCAAGAGGCAAGCAAATGTCTGCAATGAAAAGAAAGGCCGATTTTTCGGAAGCCGACCCCAAACTCGGCTTGACGAAAGAGGAAGTCGCGGCCAGAAAAAAAGCCGGATATTCCAACGAATCGTCCGCACCGAAAACAAAATCCGTCCCCAGGATCCTGCGGGAGCATTTTTTCACGCTCTTCAACCTGCTGAACGCGGCGATGGCGCTGGTTCTGTTTTTCGTCGGCTCCTACAAGAACATGCTCTTCATCGGCGTCGCAGTCGCAAACGTCGCCATCGGCATCTTCCAGGAACTCCGCGCGAAATTTGCGACAGACGCGCTGTCCGTGATCGCTTCTGCGAAAGTCAGGGCGGTCAGAGACGGTTCAGAAACGGAAATTCCCTTCGAGGAAATCGTTTACGGAGACATCCTCAAGCTGTCCATCGGCAATCAGATCCCGGCGGAATGCGAGATCATTTCCGGAGAAGTCGAAGTCAACGAGTCCTTTCTGACAGGCGAGGCGGAACCGATCACCAAAAGCGTATCGGATACGATGCTTCCCGGCTCCTTCATCGTTGCCGGCGAATGCGTATGCAGAGCCAGCGCTGTCGGCAAGGAGAACCTGATCCAGAAACTTCAGGCGGGAACAAAGGAATACAAAAAGAAAAATTCTGAGATCATACTCTCTCTGAAAAAGATCATCAACGTCGTCACGGTCCTCGTCGTTCCTTACTTTTTCCTCTTTTACTGGCTGCAGACCGCGCGCGGCGCGGAAGTGATCCCTGCGATCAACAAGACGATCGCCGCCATGGTCGGCATGATCCCGGAAGGACTGATCCTTCTCGTCTCCAGCATCATGGCGCTGTCGGTCTACAGACTGTCAAAGCGAAAGATCCTCGTCAAGGAGCTTTACAGCGTCGAGTCGCTCGCAAGAACGGACGTCCTGTGCCTCGACAAGACCGGAACGCTGACGGACGGAAAACTTTCCGTGAGGGAACTTCGCACATTCGGTCATGCCTCCGAGCAGGAGATCCGGAAGATCCTTCGCGGCTTTACGGTCAGCATGCCGGAAAACGGCACGCTGAAAGCGGTCCGGGAATACCTTTCCGGCCATCCGGACCGGACGGACGAAGCGCTTCACGTCAAAGCAACCGTTCCCTTTTCGAGCGCAAGAAAATTCAGCATGTTCATTTCCGATGACGCTTCCTACGTCATGGGCGCGCCAGAATTCGTTCTGCGGCCGGAGGAGGCCGAAATCAAGTCCGCCGTATCTGAACTGAGCAGGCGGTACCGCGTCGTTGCAATCGCGAAGTCGCCCTCCTGCCGTCCGGATGAAAAATCGATTCCGGAAGAACGTACAACGGTCGGCTTGCTTATGATCTCGGAATCGCTGCGGCAGAATACCGCTGAAACAATGGATTATTTCCAGCGTCAGGACGTTACGATCAAGGTCATTTCCGGAGACAGTCCCGCCACAGTTTCCTCGATCGCCCAGTCTGCAGGAATCCGCAACGCGGAAAAATACATCGACATGTCTACCGTCGGTCCCGGCGAGGACTATGCCGCGATCGCACGCAATTATGCCGTCTTCGGACGCGTTTCTCCGGTCCAGAAAAAGCAGCTCGTTCAGGGACTGAAATCTTCCGGCCACACGGTCGGCATGACGGGCGACGGCGTGAACGACGTTCTCGCTCTGCGCGAAGCAGATGTCGCGATCGCAGTAAACGACGGCTCGGAGGCGGCAAGAAACGTCGCGGACATGATCATGATGAATTCGGACTATGCCTCTTTGCCGGACGTCGTTATGGAGGGAAGGAACGCGATCAACAACCTCGAACGGTCCGCGTCCCTCTTCCTCGTGAAAACGATCTATTCGATCATCCTCGGAATCGCTTTCCTGTTCTTTTCGGAAAACTATCCCTTTGTCCCGATCCAGATGACTCTGATCAACGCGCTGACCGTTGCGTTTCCGTCTCTGGTCCTGTCCCTCATGAGATCGCGCGAGCGGATCCACGGAAACTTTCTTCAAAACGCTCTGCTGAAAGCGCTCCCTACCGGCGCCGCTGTCGTCACTGCGGTCGTCTTCCTGACCAAGTACGGAAACGCGTTCGGCATCCCTTCCAAGACCATTTCGATGTTCTGCGCGGCCTCCGTTGCCGCATGCACCCTGTTCGGCATCTTCTGGGTCGCAAAGCCGATGAACTGGAAAAAATCGGTCCTGCTGGCCGTATCCGCAGCAGGGTACGCGTTCGCAGTTATTCTGTTCCCCGGATTCTTTGAGATGAACGGTGAATGGGCGTATGCCTTCCCTGCGCTGCTTTATTCGACGCTTGCCGCCGGATCCGCCTTCGCACTGATCGCCTGCATCATACATTTTTACAGGCGCAGCAAGGCGCGGTCCCTTGCAGGAAGATTCGGGAAAACGATGACGCTCTTCTTCCGGACTCTCAGGAAGCACAGAATCGGTTCCTGCTCCGCAGACTCGTCCTTCTTCATGCTGCTTTCCTTTGTGCCGATGCTGATCCTTCTGCTTTCCCTGACGTCTTTCTTTTCCGTTTCTGCAGACGCATTCATGGAGACCTTCGTCAAACTCGCGCCGTCCGTCGTCGGAACGATGTTCGAGCGGATCGTCCGGGACATCGTCGGCAACGCGCAGATCATGATGACGCCGCTGTCCGCGATCATCGTGCTCTGGGCGGCGTCCAGGTCCGTCTATTCCATGATCCGCGGCCTGAATACCATTTACGGACTCGAGGAAACGAGACCGATCTACAAGGTACGCACGATGTCCATTCTGTTCACCGTCGCTTATACGTTCGTTCTCGTCGTCACCCTGATCATCCTCGTATTCAGCTCCACGATATCCGAAGCGCTTTCCGAGCATCTGCCGATCCTGTCCGGACTCTTTGCCGTTCTGTCGAATCTGAAGATGATCTTCGGCATCCTTTATCTCTCGCTGTTTTTCTGCTTTCTGTATCTTCTGCTCCCGAACCGCAAAGGCAGGTTCGCCGATCAGATCCCCGGCGCGCTTCTTGCCGCCGCGGGCTGGTCTCTGTTCTCGCTCCTGTTCTCGTATTTCGTCGATCATTTTTCAAACTATGCGAACATCTACGGAAGTCTGACCGCGATCGTCGTTTTCATGCTTTGGACATACTCCTGCCTGTACATCCTTTTCATCGGCGCCGAATTCAATCTGCTCATGAAGAAAAAGCGCCGGGAATGGAACCTGCGGAAGCGCTTCACTGCCCTTCTCGGAAAACTGGAAGAAAGGCTGAACGCAAAAAAGGAACCGTAATCCGTTTGTTTCCATTGACAGTTTATCCCAACGCGTGTATAATCGTATCAATATCTAGTATTCAATATATGCGGACGGCACAATCCGTCCGAAACTTCGGAGAAACATTATGAATTTTGCCAATCTGCTGTTCCTGTATGTCTTCTTCCCGCTGTGCCTCATATGCTACTTCCTGACGAAGAAAGTCAAGTACAGGAACTGGGTCCTGATTGTTTTCTCTCTGATCTTCTATGCGTGGGGCGAGCCGGTGAAGCTGATCCTTCTCCTGCTGGCGACGCTAGTGAATTTCATGCTTGCGCGTTCCATCGACGCGAACCGCGGAAACGGACTGGCGAAGTTGTCCCTCGTGATCGCGCTGATCTACGACATCGGGATGCTTTTCGTATTCAAGTACACGGATTTCGTCATCGAGAACCTGAACGGTCTGTTCGGCGCCGCCATACCGGCGACGCACGTCAAGCTTCCGCTCGGGATCAGTTTCTATACGTTCCAGATCCTTTCGTACATCATCGATGTCTACTGGGAAAAGGTCCCGGTTCAGAAGAATTATCCGAAACTGCTCCTGTATATTTCACTGTTCCCGCAGCTTGTCGCAGGCCCGATCGTCCGCTACTCCACGATCCGCGAAGAGATCGACATGCGGACGACGTCTCTCAAGGATCTTTCGGAAGGACTCCGGCGCGTCCTCGTCGGACTTGGAAAAAAAGTCATCCTCGCAAACACGCTGAGCGTTCTCGCGAACCAGTATCTGTCGACGACGATGCAGACGAGTTCCGTCGTCGCGACCTGGATCGGCGTCATCTCCTATTCCCTGCAGGTCTACTACGACTTTTCCGGATATTCTGACATGGCCATCGGCATGGGCCGCGTATTCGGGTTCCACTTCGACGAAAACTTCAACTACCCGTTCGTATGCAGGTCCATCCAGGAGTTCTGGCAGCGCTGGCACATTTCTCTTGGTTCTTTCTTCAGAGACTATCTCCTCTACGTTCCGATCTTCGGAAAACGCCGCCAGTGGCTGTCTCTCTTCCTCGTCTGGTTCACGACCGGTCTGTGGCACGGCGCCAGCTGGAACTTCATTTTCTGGGGTCTCTATTTCGGACTGTTCATCTTCATAGAGCAGAAGATCGGAAGAAAGAAACTCAAAAAAGTGCCCGATGTTGTGATGCACATCTACAACAAGTTCGTCATCATCATCGGTTTCGGCATCTTCTATTACGGAGACAGCAAAAGCATCGGTTCCTTCTTCTCCCAGATGGGCAGATATTTCGGAAATCTCTTCGGGTTCACCGGAAACGGCTTCCTTCGCGTGGATGAGCTGACCGTCGGAACATACAACAAGGTCCTGAACGAAACGGTATACTTCACGAGATACCTCTGGATCTTCCTGATCGCCGTCATCGTCAGTTTCCCGATCCTTCCGAAGATCAAGTCCTTTCTTGAAAAGAAAAGTGTTGCCGTCCGCTCCGCCGCCGAGATCGTTTCCGGCGTCCTGTGCGTCGGGCTGCTCATTCTGAGCACGATCCTGCTCATCGCTTCCAAAAACAACCCGTTCCTGTATTTCAGATTCTGAGAAAGGAGAGGAACTGTTATGAATAAGAACTTTCTGAACATCATCCGTTTCGCCGTCATCCTTCTGATCGTCGGTGTCTTCCTGTTCTTCCTTGTCTACACGGTCTTCCTCCCCCGCGCGAAGTATTCAAACTACGACGTTCTGACTTCCAAGCCGGATCTGACCGCGCAGGGTTTGATCGACGGAACGTATACCGAGCAGTTCGGAGATTATTTCTCCGATACGGTCCACAACCGCGACTGGTTCAAGGACGCATATGCGTCCATCCGCGACCTCTTCGGAATCCGGACGAAGGACGGTGACGAGGAAGTCGTCATCCGCGACGAAAGCAGCGAACCGGACGACGAGACGAGCGTTCCCGTCCAGGAGTCTTCAGGGGAGCCCGTATCCGCTGAAGTCAGCGGCAACGAGTCCGGAAGCACCTCCGCTCCCGAACACTCCGGTTCCGAGTCCTCCGCAGACACGTCCGTGCCGGCGGAAGAATCGAGCAGGCCGCCCGAAACAAGTCAGGGCGGAAAGACGCCCGTCGCAGACAACCCTGAGATCAGCGGCAGCGTTCTCGTCATGACGATCGACGGTCACACCTGGGCGCTGGAGATCTACGGCGGCGACGCAAATCTGAAGACGATCCCCAGGTACACCGCAGTGCTCAACAGCTTTGCGGAGCGCAATCCGGACATCCACGTTTCCTCCATGGTCATACCGAAGGCAGCCGCGTATTATCTCGAGTATTCCGAAAAATACGCTTCCCGCGCCGGAAACTGCCTGCGCGACATGAACGCGATCGCAGAGCGCCTGTCGGACAAAGTCACGAACATCAATATCTATGACGTCCTGAAAGAGCACAGAGACGAACCCATCTATTTCCGCACGGATCATCACTGGACGCAGCTCGGAGCGTATTATGCCGCCAAGAAGCTTGCGGAAGAACTTCACCTTCCTTTCGCGGAGATCTCGAACTACGAGGAGACCCTGCGGGAAGGATATATCGGAACAATGTACAACTATTCCGACAAGAATCCCCGGATCCTTCGCGACCCCGAGATCTTCCCTGTTTACGCCCCGCCGAAAATGTATTCCGCGTCCTATTACGATCAGAAATTCAACTATATCCGTGACCACGACATCCTCTGGTCCGTTCCGGACGACAAGCGTTCCAGCTGGTACATGACGTTCCTGAACGGAGACTCGTATTCCTGGAAAGTGCATTCGAATCTCTGTTCCAACGGGCGGAAGGTGCTTGTTGTAAAAGACAGCTACGGCAACAGCCTGATCCCGTTCCTGCTTTACTCCTTCGAAGAAGTTTATGTCGTCGATGCGAGAAAGTTCGAACTCAATCTGAATACGTTCGTACGCCAGGAAGGCATTACGGACGTCCTGTTCTCAGAAGTCGCGTTCTCCGCCGTCAGTTCCGGATATATCGGAGATCTCGAAAAACTCTGCAAATAAGGACTGATTATGAAAAGAGTCATTTCATGCATATTGGCCGCGCTGCTTCTGACCGCGCTCGCCGCATGCGGGCCAGCTTCGGTCTCCGAACCGGAACAGATCAGCATGGTTCCTTCGGAGCAGCTGTCATCCGACCCGTCGGAAGATCCGGTCATTCCGCTCCCCTCTTTCAGCGATGACGACGACAGTCCGGAAAGCCCGGAACAGCCTGCTGACGATTCCTCCGACGGAGAAACGGCGCAATCCTCAGAAACAGAAGAGTCTTCCCGCACGGAAAGCAAGCCGACCGTTTCCGCCGACTCCGGGACAACTTCCCGTCCGGAAGCAAGCAAATCCGAAGAGAGCTCCCGCTCCTCCGGAGAAATCGACTGGACGCCGCATATGTCGAACGGATTCCTCGTCGTGGGAAACAGGGGCATGGAAAAATTCGGAGGCAGCGCTGTCGGAGGAGGATATACCGCCGATCTGCTGAACGAATTCCAGGAAGCCGTCGGCCCGTCGGTCCAGGTCTACGCGATGCCTGTCCCGACCGCAGTCGCCTTCTATGCGCCGGACGGATATGAAAAGTCCTCCCTGTGCATTCAGGACTGTTTCTACGGCATGCGTGACGCGCTGGAAGGCGTGAAGTTCGCGGACCTCTACGGAGCGATCCTCCCGCACAAGGATGAGGAAGTCTATGCGCGGACGGATCATCACTGGTTCGCCAGAGGCGCCTATTATGCGGCGGAAGAGCTCTGCCGCGTCGCCGAAGTTCCTTTCGCGACCTTGGACACGTTTACGGAATACTCGAGAGAAGGATTCATCGGTTCGGTCGTTTCCGCATACGGCGTCACCGAACTGAAGAAATATCCGGAAGTCTTCTACTGGTACGAGCCGAACCAGGATTATGTCGCGGATTATTACACGCAGGACGACAAGTTCAAGTTTTCCGGCTCGCTCTTCTCTTCGTCCGGTTCCTACACGAAGTTCATCCACGGAGACGCCTACTGCGTCAAGATCGCGACGGGCGTTGACAACGGAAGAAAGCTGCTTGTCATCAAAGACAGTTTCGGCAACGCGCTCGCGCCGTTTCTGATCTCCGGATTCGAGGAAGTTCACATGTTCGATATCCGGAACTTCGAAAAGAACGCCCTCAAGTACATCGAGAACTACGGGATCACGGACGTCGCTTTCGCTCTTTCGGCCTTCACGGTCGCAGGATCGAAGCGGAACAACATCAAACGGCTGATGACCATTAAATAGACGGAGAAAATCATATGCGACTGGACTATCCATTTTCCGGCGCGGAACTGCTGGAAAACAAAAAAGCAATACGGAAAGAACTGCTGAACGACGGAACAAAAAGAACGGAGAAGCGGATCGCTGTGCTCGGCGGCTCCACGACGAACGACTTCTGCAGAATGATCGAGATCTTTCTCCTGAAGGAAGGCATCCAGCCTGTCTTTTACCAGTCGGAATACGCGCAGTACTGGAACGACGGAATGTTTCCGCCGGAAGAGCTTGCTTCCTTCCGCCCCGATGTCGTTTATATCCACACCTCTTTCAGAAACCTCTCGCCGTTTCTTCCCTCTCCGGCTCTCTCAAAAGAAGAATGCGGGCAAAAGCTGTCAGAAGCCTACGAGCACTTCTCCGTGCTCTGGAAGAAGCTGTCGGAAGACTATCACTGCCCGATCATTCAGAACAATTTTGAGTTTCCGGGCGTACGCCTGATGGGCAATCGCGACGGCTGGGATTCCCGCGGCGCGCTCAACTTCGTCAGAAAGCTCAACGCACGCTTCGCAGATTACGCGGAAAATACGCCTTCGTTCTATCTGAACGACATCAATTATGTTTCCGCCTGCTACGGGCTCGACCGCTGGCTGGACGACTCCGTCTGGTATCTCTACAAATACGCCTGCGCTCTGGACGCGATCCCGCACTGGTCCTTCAACATCGCACGGATCATCAAGTCACTGTTCGGAAAAAACAAAAAGGTCCTTGCCCTGGACCTCGACAATACGCTGTGGGGCGGAGTCATCGGCGACGACGGCGTCGACGGGATCGAGCTCGGCAGCGAGACGGCGACCGGCGAATGCTATCTTGCCTTCCAGAACTATCTGAAATCCCAGAAGCAGATCGGCATTATGTTAACCGTCGATTCGAAAAACGACCTCAACAATGCCCTGGACGGCCTGAATCATCCGGACAGCGTTCTGAAGCCGGACGAGTTCATCGTCATAAAGGCGAACTGGGAAACGAAAGACAGGAATCTTGTTGAGACCGCTTCGCAAATGGACCTCGGGATCGATTCGTTCGTTTTCGTCGACGACAATCCCACCGAACGCGCGCTCGTCGGCGCAAGCCTGCCGAAAGTTGCCGTTCCCGAGATGGATTCGCCTTATACTTACGCCCGTGTCCTCGACCGGAACGGATTCTTTGAAACGACGACGTTTTCGGAAGACGACGTCAAAAGGAACGCGATGTACAAGGCGAACGCGGACCGGGCGGTTCTTCAGCAGTCTTTCGCAGACTATACGGAATATCTGCTGAGCCTTGACATGAAGGCGGACATCCTCCCCTTTCCGGAGCTGTATATCCCCCGCATTACGCAGTTGACGAACAAGTCGAATCAGTTCAATCTGACAACGAAAAGGTATACCGAAGGCGAGATCCGCGCGGCGGCGGCCGATCCGGCGCATATCACGCTTTACGGAAAAATGTGGGACAGATTCGGAGACAACGGCGTCGTCGCCGTCACCATCGGCGAGATCCGTTCCCCGGACGAGCTGCATATCGAGCTCTGGCTGATGAGCTGCCGCGTCCTGAAAAAGCAGATGGAATATGCAATGCTGGACGTTCTGACGGAAGAATGCGTCAGGCGCGGGATCAAGACGATCTACGGATATTATTACCCCACAGCGAAGAACGGCATGGTCAAGGAACTTTACAAAGACTTCGGATTTGAAAAGGTGTCCGAATCGGACGGCGGCAGCACGGTCTGGAAAATGGACTGCGCCTCATACGAGAAAAAGAATCACGTGATCCGGGTCAACTGCCCGGAAGAAGGAGAAAAGAAATGACAGAAATCGAAGTTTTCACAAGATTAAACAAGGTCTTCCGCAAAGTATTCGACGACAACTCCATCGTCCTGTCACGTAATACGACGGCGAAAGACATCGAGGACTGGGACAGCATCGAGCACATTACTCTGATCGGCGCGGTGGAGAAAGAATTCGGCATGCGGTTCCAGATGAAAGAAGTCAGTTCGATGAAGAACGTCGGGGAAATGGCGGACATCATCCGCTCGCGCGTCTGAAAAAGGCGGTCACGCACCGGAGACCCGGCTTACATCATTTCGAAATGCGAAGGCAGGAGACGAGCATCTCCTGCCTTCCCATTAATATGAAACATGACGATTGCGCATATTTTCCGAATCGCGGTTCCCGCTTTCACTCCGGTTTTCTGATCCGGGCCATCAACCGGACGCCGTATTCCTTGTTCGGCACGTCGGAGCCGACGGAACCGTCCGTATATACGACGCCGATCCTCGGCGCCCACGACTGTTGAGACCGCAGCCAGTATTTCGAACCGATGGACGCATTTGCGCCGAAGTATTTTTCTATATCGAGAACGTCAGGTATGAACAGAACGTCGTCCGTCGCGGGGCCGCCGGTTCTGTCGTCCTCGCCTGAAGTCACGACATGATTCAGCATCAGCAGATCCTTCTCCTGCGGGCTGAACATGAAATCGATGAATCCGGACTGGTTGATCCGGTTTCTCAGGTCGCTTTCCGCCCAGCATGTCTCGGCTATGGAACTGCCGTCCGCAGGCTTTTCCTTGAAGGTCTGAGCGCCGACCTGTCCCTCGGATATGATCAGAAAGCTGTCGTCATACTCTTCCAGGACGGTCCAGTTCAGGTCTTCGTATCCGTCCATGTTGTAAGGGTTCATGTCGTATTTGCCGAAAGCGAACTTTACGCCGGTCCCGAGAGAACCGATTTTCGATTTCAGTTCATTGTCTTCTTTCGGCTTGACGTCGCCTTTCTCGTATCCTTCCATTTCGGATCTGTCGTAAACGATCCACATTGCCGGGCGGACGCCGGCCTTTTTGTATACCTGTTCGTTATGGTTCTTCCGCTGCGCTTCTCCGGCATAAACAACGGCCGCAGTCTTCGCGTTCTCCGGACCCATATCGCGCAGCCACCAGGTCATCGCATCCGAAACACCCGCAATGCCGGAGATCGGACTCGTTCCGTAGGGATTCTCCTCCCGGACGCGGTCGGACGGGATCCCGAACACGTTCGTGCCGACGCCGCAGACATATCTTGCCGCCTCGGCGACCGAAAGCGGGAAAACATTGTCTTCCGTCTCATACGTAAGTTCCGTGTAGTGCTCGTCCTTGTATTTGCTCACGATCCTGGACGTAAGGATGGCAGACTTCTCCTCGTCTGAAAAAGCTCCGTTGTAAAACGAATCGTTCAGAAAAACGCGCAGATCGGAATCTCTGTACAGAGCGGCTGGATACTTGTCGTCCGCTGTTTCGTTTTTGAAGCATTGATACTCGAGGACCCTTTCGGACAGGACGAGCGTCTTACCGACTCCCTGACAGAGGACGATCCATGTGATCGGTTCAGAACCGCTTTTTCCGTCCTGGTCCCAGCTCCCGAAAACAACTTCGTCTCCGATTTTTGCATCTGCAACTTTCTGCAGATCGCCGGACGGAGCAGCATGGCTGCTTTCCGAATTCTCGTCGTTTCCGCTGTTCTCCGCGTTATCAGAAGATTCCGTCTTTTCGGAAACGTCCGTCCTTCCGGAGTTATCCGTACTTTCCGGAGCAGAGTCCGTCTGAGACGCGTCCGGAACGTCCTGAGGCAGGGATTCTGACGGCGACGCCGGTGCGGAGCAGCCGTACAGCATGAAGAGAAACAGCGAAAGAAGCAAAATCGCGCATATCGACCGTTTGATCATGCCCGTATCTCCTCCTCTACTTATCGATCCAGCCGACGAAACCGTCGGCATACTGACTGTCCGTGATGGGAGAATACCTCGTCTGATCCTGGCCGATGTCCTCCAGGAATCCGTTGTACGCGCGGTAGATGTCTCCCGTTTCGTTGTCGACCACGCGCTCGTATTCGCCGATCATGTCGGAACGCTTTTCCTGCAGGATGGTGTCCGCCGTGCTCCGCTCCTCAAAAGCCTCCAGCACGGAATCTCCCATGTTGGTCTGCCCGTCGGGCGATGCACTTGTTCCGAGGACGCTTCGCCATTCCTGCACGTAATACGACGTGTACTGGAAGGACTGCGCGATCACGGAAAGCGCGGGCTGCCAGTTGACCAGGGACCCGAGCGGCGCCCATTCGGTGAAGATACAGTTGATCTCCCACAATCCGTAGTTCAGACCGCCGGCCCAGACGTCTCTGGACTCCATCACGACGGCGGTATAGATCCCCTCTCCCTCCATGCCGTTTTCCTTAAAAACGGCATAGAGCGACTGATAATCACGGATCGGCGTCGAAGGCCGGATCGACTGAAGCGTCGCCTTGTTGTCCGGGATCACCGCATTCTTGACCGTAAAGTAATCGGCGGAATTCGAATAGAACGTTTCGAAGAATTCCTGTACGGTGCCGTTTGCGAGGTACATGTCCACCAGACCGGTCTGCAAGTAATTATAGTCTTTGGCAGCGTAACGGTGATCGAGATTGGAAAGACCCACGGTCCCGTCGGGTTTCACGGCGCGCCAGTAAAGCTGCTGCGCATTCCCCTGCCACTCAACCTTCCAGCCTTTCGGGATCTTCAGCGTAAAATACACGTTTGAATAGTCTTCCCACTGGACATCGGACCATTCAGCAAGAGAGACCTTGTAGTCCGCAGAAGGCGCGGGCGAACTGGCTTCGGATCCGCCGTGGTCGGATGACACGCTCGCGGACGGCGCGTCCGGAAGCTCCGACGCCGGGACGTCCGATGATGCGTCCGGATCGGATGCGTTTGCTGAGCGCGCAGGTTCGGAAACTTCAGGTTTGCTGCCCGGATCCGCGGACGCGGGACCGTTGTAATCGGTGCTGCAGGAAAACAGCGGAAACGCGAGCAGGCACAGAAGCGACAGGATCAGGGTGCAAAGGACCGGCAGGGCGCGAGTTCTTTTCATTTTGACATTTCCCTTTCATTTCTATCGAATTGAATCCATCGGTATCACATGAACTTAGTGATATGATAATGAGAAATGCAAAAAAAGTATATAGAATCTTCCTGCCATTCGACGTTTTTCACGCTTTCAGGCAACAAAAAACCCCTCGTTTTGAGGGGAATTCCGTGATCGCACATTCACTTGTCGCCTGAAACGAGTTTGCACAGCGCCACCCTTGTCTGCGTGCCTGTCTTTTTGTAAATCGATGTGATATGGTGCCGCATCGTGCTGACGGAGATGTCCAGGCGCATGGCGATCGCTTCCTGCTTGTCGTCGGTCGTCACCAGCTCGTGCAAAACTCTCATCTCCGACGGCGTCAGCCCGAACCGCTCCTTCAGCGCGGGAAGAGGAACGCCGGAGGATACCGGCGGACATTCCTCCGCAGCCGGGGCGGTTAGATTGAAGTCGCCTCCGACGGCCATCATGACGATGATGACGACGAGCGAAGCGATATCGACGGAAAGCACGGCGACAGGAGAAAGATCCAAAAAACCGAGAAGGATCGAAATGACGACGACGAAGCTGTCCAGGATCCGTCCGAATCCTGCCCACAGCGCCTGATTTCTCGTCCCCGCCGCAAGGCGAAGAAAGGTGAGATGGTAATATGCGACCGCAGCGCTCAGAGAGAAATAGTAGAGGCACATGTTGAGAACGTTCAAGTCACTGCCGGCAAGCAGAACGTTCAGGATCGAAATGACGCCTGTGCACAATGCGCTGATCGGGAGGAACCGGCCGCCCCTGATGTCGCCGACGACCCCGAACAGAATGATCCCCGGGATCATCAGCAGCCTCGGCCAGGAGTAAACGTTATAATCGGCGTAACCTGACGCGATCTGAAGATTGTGAATATACGTGTTGTAGTAATTGACGAAAACAAGCAGCGAAAACGTGATCAGCGAAGCGCAAACGATTTTCATGGGCTGCAAAGCGCTCTTCCCGGAAAACTGCTCATGGCCGGATTCCTCCCGCGGCGGAATAAAGAAAACGACCATGGCAAAGCAGGAAGCAGCGAGAAAAACGGCGATCAAAGGTTTCAGCGTGAACTGCAGTTGTATGAGATACTGAAGCGCAACCGCGCATGCGTATCCCAGCGAAATGCAGATCCCGGGCCGGTCGATTTCGCCTGAAAGAGCCGACATCAAGTCGTATACCGCCCCGCAGACGAATCCGAGCAGGAGAACGCATAAGGCGGTGACAGCGAGGTAAAAGGCGGAATCCTCCGGAGCAAAAAGCAAAATCGAAGCGCAGACGAAGACCAGGGACAGCACAGTCAGAAGAAGTGTCCGAAAGCCGCGCTTCAGAAATTTCCGCGCTAGGAAATGAAGGAAATAGCCTCCGATCACGGCAAACTGGATAAAGCAGTACACGAGTCTCTGCCACTCTTCCGCAAGATATCCGCGTCCCGCCTGATTACCGAGACGCAGGACCGTCAGCTGCGCGAACATAAACGAAAAGAACAGAAGCGCAAGCGCGATCCTGCTTCTATTCCGCAAAAAGTTCGTAGCCTTTATATCCAACGCAACCAGCCTCTCTTTTTCTGTCATATGACATGATAATTATAACATCTTTCCGGATTTTTTCAAGTGCCGGGCGTGTCTTCTTTTTCCAAGAAATGAAAAAGCGGCGCAGCACTGCAGGAGGCTGCGCCGGGATCTCATATCGGATTGTTCAAACAGCGCCGTTACCGAAGGACGGACAGAACCGCTTCCGCTACCTTTTCGCCCAGCCAGACGCGTCCGGCCGCATTCGGATGAACGCCGTCGTTCGTCAGGTGATGCAGTCCGTTCTCCAGAGCATCCTGGAACAGAGGACCGTCCAGAAGGACGAATCTGTCTGCGTATTCGGACGCAAGCGTTCTGACGATATCGATCTTCGGGATCAGGTCGAAGCGGAAAGAATGAAGATCCGGATTCGGAAGGCAGAAGGGCTCGAGCATGACGATTTTTATATTTCTGCTTTTCAGCTCCTTCAGAATGCTTTCATAATAATACCGGAAGGAGTCGTTGGACGAGAAGCGGTAGACGTCGTTCGTTCTGTGCATGCTGTCATTGACGCCAACAAGAATGGTGACGAGGTCGGGCTTCAGATCGAGAAAGTCTTTCTGAAAACGGTGATAAAGGTCGACAGCGCGGTTTCCGCTGATCCCCCGGTTGAAAAAAGTGAACTCCATGTCCGGGCGCATTTCTCTGATGCGATTCGACGCTGTCAGAGCGTATCCCGGGCCAAGGTCGTCCGGATTGTTCTTGTCGCGATCAGCTTCCGTAACGCTGTCGCCCTGAAAAAGAATTCTCATGGAAGTCTTTTCCCCCGTCATTTTTTCAGTTTCGCTTCCGCTTTCAGCCGGAGGTCCTTATTCAGGATCCGCTTGCGGAGACGGATGCTTTTCGGCGTCACTTCGATCAGTTCGTCGTCGGCGATGAATTCGATCGCCTCTTCCAAAGAAAAGATGATCGGAGGAGTCAGGATCAGTTTTTCGTCCGCGCCGGAGGACCGGATGGCGGTCAGATGCTTCTGCTTGCACGGATTGACCGTGATGTCGCCCTGCTTCGGGTTGGAACCGACGATCTGTCCCTCGTAGATTTTCACGCCCGGGCCGAGGAACATGTTTCCCCTTTCCTGCGTATTGTACAGACCGTAGGAAGTCGTTTCTCCGTCTTCCGACGCGACGAGAGAGCCGGTGAACCTGAGCTGGATGTCGCCTCTGTACGGGCCGTAGCTGTCAAACGTGGAATTCAGAATGCCTTCGCCGCGCGTTGCAGTCATGAACATGCTGCGGTATCCGAGCAGGCAGCGCGTCGGAATGGAAAATTCGATGCGCATGCGCGTTCCCGCGGCGTTCGGGCTCATGGTGAGCAAATCGCCTTTTCTGCGGCTGAGTTCTTCTATGACCGTTCCGGAATAGTCGTTCGGAACGTCGACATACACATGCTCGATCGGCTCGCAGCGGACGCCGTCGATCTCCTTGTACAGTACGCGCGGCGTCGAGCATGAAAGCTCGTACCCTTCCCTGCGCATGGTCTCGATCAGGATCGAAAGCGACATCTCGCCGCGTCCGCAGACATTGAAACTGTCCATCGTCTCTCCGTCGCTCACGCGAAGAGAAACGTCTTTCTGCAGTTCTCTGTACAACCGTTCTCTCAGCTGCCTGGAAGTCACGAACTTGCCTTCCCGCCCGGCGAAAGGAGAATCGTTGACGGAGAATGTCATTTCAAGCGTCGGCTCGCTGACCTTGACGAACTCGAGCGGTTCGGGATTCATAACGTCGCAGACGGTGTCGCCGATGGTGATGTCCTCTGCGCCGGAAAAGCAGACGATGTCGCCGACGCATGCGCTGTCGACGGGAACACGCGTCAGGCCGTCGATCTGGTACAGACTGACGATCTTCGTCTTCTTATTCGTTTCAGGATGATGGTAGTTTGCGATGGCGACTTCCTG
>CACZRJ010000109.1 GCA_902783535.1 uncultured Ruminococcus sp.
CCGTAGAGCGACCGCAGATCGGTCGTCGGACGCATCCAGGTCTGGCAGCGGAAATGCTGGTTCGCGTAGTATCCCCAGTTCATGACGGAATAGGTGTCGCCGAGCGCGCGGAGCAGCGCGACGACGCGTCCGGACGGATCGCCGTAGACCATTTCGGAAACGCGCCTGTCGAACTGCGCGCACATGACCTTTTCATCCTTGTTCCAGGAATACGCCGCGGCAAGCACGATGCCGTAAAGGGTCGTATTCATGGACGCCGTGTGGCCGTAGTCACCCCAGGCGGTGTTCAGGGATCCGAGGGCGCCGTTCTCGTGTCCGGAGCGGATCATCGCGACGATGTTCCGTTCTGCGACGCCGATGTGCTCGGACCAGTTGTTCCAGCAGGACGTGCCGGGGCAGAGGATCTGCCGGTATCCCGCTTCGCGGAATTTCACCGCGTTTTCGACGTTCGGCTCGGGACTGTAGCCCCAGTTCAGCATGACGACGCTCTTCGGCAGGTTCTTCAGCACCTCCGGATGGTTCAGGACGATGTCGCCCCACATCATGACCGTCTTTCCGCGGCTCTGCACGTGGGCGATGATCTGCTTGGTGAATTCGAGATACAGTTTTCCGGAGTCCTTGCCGGCGTTGCGGCCCTTGCCGAGATCGAATGTCTCGTCGCAGCAGATGTTGAAGTAATTGCTCCGGAAGAGCGGCAGATACTGGTCGATCATGCTGCGGATGATATGGATGCTTCCGGGATTGGAAGGGTCGATGGTGTGATGCGCCATCGCGTTGTGCCAGTCGTTCGAAAACGGCTCGTACTTGTCGAGTTCGCAGTATTCGTGCCATCTTGGATCGTCAAGCAGTCTGTACAGATGGCCGAACGTGGAGAGCGAAGGCACGAAGTCGATGAAATGCTCCCAGCAGTATTCGTCCAGTTCCACGATCTCCTCGGGCGTCACGCTGTTGTCCGCCCTGCAGATGCCCGCGTACTCGTCGAACGGGAAGGTGTGCTCGATATAGAACTGGAGGGAGTTCTGCTTGTAGTAGGAAAGCATGTCGATCAACTTCTTCGTGGAGGCGACGGTCGGCACGCGTCCGCGGGAGATGTCCTGATAGAATCCGCGGTGCGCCATGTCCGGCTTGTCCTCGATGACGAGACAGGGCAGCGTGCCGGAACTTTCCCTGATCAGCTGGCGGAGCGTCTGGATCCCGTAGAATGCGCCGGCGGGTGATTCGCCCTCCACCGTCACGGACTCCCTGCATACGGTCAGGCGGTAGCCTTCCCCGCTTCCGTTCTCATCGGCGATGACGTTGACGCACCCGTCCAGAGCGGGCGTTCCGAGGACCTTCGTCACGAGCGGTTTCGCCCGCGTTTCCTCGAAGATGTCTTCCGCAAGTCTGACGGAAGCCTTGAAAAGCCGGACGTCGCAGCCGAAGCTCAAAACGATTTTCGTGTCTTTTCCGAGCGAATGTGTTCCGAATGACCGGACGACGGTCTTCGGTGTCGGGATCAGATGGCGCAGCATGGCGTTTTCTCCTTTGCAGTCCTTTTTTCCGGAACGAGAATAACACAAAATCTGCGGGAAGTCAACCGGAACAGCGGAAGATGTTGTATTTTTCGCGTCCCCGGAGGAGGCGGGGACTTCCGGGCGAAAACGGACACCGTCCGAACGGGCGTCATGCCGGCGGCCGCGCTTCTGCTCGCGGGCTGCGGGCCCCGTTTTTTTTCGCCCGATACGGAATTCCCCGTCGAAGGAAAACGGCCCCGGCCATAACAGCTGGGACCGTCTCAACGGTCGGATGGGAATTTACCCCCGTTCAGTTGCCCTTTTTCTTTTTATTCTTGACGACAACGACGACGATCACCACGATGATAATGATCACGACGAGGAGGATCGCCAGCCAGATGAAGATGCAGAGCCCGAGGGGCT
The DNA here is from genome assembly GCA_902783535.1 of uncultured Ruminococcus sp. Classification (GTDB taxonomy): domain Bacteria; phylum Bacillota; class Clostridia; order Oscillospirales; family CAG-382; genus Coliplasma. The sequence goes on from CACZRJ010000109.1 coordinate 1,917, forward strand.
GCGGGCAGAAGTGGCAGATCGGGCAGGTCTTTTTGCCCGGGTCGGCCGGATCGTCCTGCGGAACCGAACCGTCCGTGCCGGGATCGGTGTAGTAGTTGATGTCGTCCGTGCCGAAGGAGATGGTCTTGGACCAGTCGGAATAGATGACCCCGTCGAAATAAACCGGATGGTCGTAGTAGTACCGGCAGCGCAGTTCGATGACGGAATCCTTCGGAACGTTCGGCCGGGATTCGTTCGCGAGGCTGAACAGATCCGATTCCATTTCGCCGGCTTTGAGGATCCAGTCTCCCTGAAGCTGCGTGAACTCCGCGTCGCCCTTGACGCGCGCCCAGACTTCGACGGAGATCTGGCCGCCGGTCGCCGCGACCTTCGTGGCGTTTTCGGCGAGTTTCTGGGGAACGTCCAGCGTGAACGCGACGACCGGATTTCCGTTGAACTCCTTGTCGGTCATGCGTAATCCCGTGATCACCGGGGCGTCGATATCCGCTTTGGTCAGCGGTTTGAACGTTTCGGCGTCCTTGCCGACGCTTGCCGTATTCGACCATTCGGAGAAATAATACCTGTCGGGGGAGCCGTCGTTTCTGACGGTAACGACAAAGCGCGCGCGGTAATACAGGGTGTGCGCGGATAAATCGATGTAAAGCTGCTCGTTTTCCTCGTCGTAGGTGTACTGCTCCGGTCTTAACTGGTCTTTAACGCCCGGAGTATGCGTTTCGGGGTTGCCGTTCCAGCGGTCGTCGTTCGGAACACCGCGCGTGACCCAGATGTCCTGAACGGTCTCCGTCCCGTTGTTCAGACCGCCGTCGACCGCGTCCCAGTCGCTGCAGCGCAGGAAGCCATCGCTGTCGTAGCCGAGGTTCTGACCCGGAACGCCGTCCCAGTAGGTCGTGTAATGCCAGCCGGAAACGCTGTCGGCGACGTCGTCGACCGCCCAGTCGACCTGAACGCTCATCCAGAGATCTTCATATCCCACTTTCGACATGAACTGCTCGAACGTACCGTCTTCGTGCGCGTTCTGCTGATTCTTGAAAAACGTCGTCATCTCGTTGCTCAGACTGTACGTCACCTTTGTCGTCGTCGGAGAGTCGTTCCCGCCCAGCCAGTTCGCCGTGACGTACGCCGGCGGAACGAGATCGAACGGCAGGCTGCCGGCCGCGTGCGACGCGACTGCGGGCAGGCAGGACAGCAGCAGCACGGCAAGCACCGCGACGGATATGAGTTTCTTTGCCATATCTTTTTCCTTTCAA
>CACZRJ010000110.1 GCA_902783535.1 uncultured Ruminococcus sp.
AACGAAAAATAGGGAACAAATTGGTCGTTTCAGCATGAAAATGTTCCCTATGGAAAAGTATGGAAAAGAATAATGACAGATCTGAGACAAAAAGATTATCTCCCTTGCAGCAAAAACGACGCGGCAAGGGAGAATCCTTTTTAGCGGTATTCCTTTGTTTATGCTTTCCTCATTTCACAGGAATGTCCGCGTACAGCGGTTCCTTGTAGAAGCCTTTTTCATGGAGTTTGCGGAACTCTTCGACGACGGCAGGCTTGTCGTCGGCGTAGGTCACGCCGAACCAGCGGTCGTTCGTCGTCAGGACGGTCAGTTCGGTCCCCTTGCGGATGAGGCTGTCGACGACGGTCGGGAGCAGATACTCATCCTTGACCGGATTCGTCATGGTCGCAAGGAATTCCGGGAAGCCGTCTTCCAAGACCTTCAGGAAGCTGTCGGGCAGCAGCCAGAAGTTCATGGACGCGATGGCGTCGAGCGGAAGAACGCCGGAACCGGACTTCTCTCCAGCTCTCGCGTGATCTCCTTCGCCGACGATGTCGAACGTCTCGACGACGGTGTCGAGTTTGCCGTTCTCCACTTTGCAGATGCCTCTCGTCACGCCCCCGTTCTCGGACAGCGTATTGCCGAGCGCGTATCCGACCATGCCGTATTTGCCGGTCAGAAGATACTCGGCGGCTTTTTTGAATCCTTCGGCGCCGTAGTAATCGTCGGCGTTGATGACGGCGAATGGCTCGTGAACGATGTTCTTCACGGCGAGCAGAGCGTGACCGGTTCCCCAGGGCTTCGCGCGTCCTTCCGGGACCGGGATCGGAATGTCGTCGATCTCCTGGAAGGCGTAGCGGATCTCCACGCCGTATTTCTTTCCGATTTCTTCCATCCGGTCACCGATGACTTCGCGGAATTCCTTTTCGATGGAATGACGGATGATGAAGACGATCTTGTTGAATCCGGCCTTGATCGCGTCGTGGATGGAATAGTCGATGATGACTTCCCCGTTCGGCCCGACTTTCGCGAGCTGTTTGACACCGCCTCCGAACCGCGAGCCGATCCCGGCCGCGAGGATGACGAGGGTGCGCCTCTGCTGTTGCATGATGGATGTTCCTTCTTTCGTTTCTTTTTGATTCTGTCTGTCTTGCAGATGTTCTTTCAGTTGATTTTTCTGCTCTTTTCTATGGCCCCGACCAGCGAGCAGCCTGTGCTGTTTCCGGACGCTGAACCGTTTTGTGTTTCTTTTCTTTTGTTTCTGTTCAGCCATTCTTTTCTTTACGCTCTTTCTTTTCCAATTTCCAATTTTCCGCTCAGAACCCGAAATACGTTTTCGCGTTGGAGTAGCAGATCTTTTCCGCGACCAGTTCGGCGGCTTTGGAATGCAGTTCCCCGTTTTCCACCCACTGTCCGAGCAGATTGCAAAGGATCCGGCGGAAATAGTCAAAGCGGGAATACGACGTGAAGGAGCGGGAATCGGTCAGCATTCCGATGAAGTTTCCGATCGGCAATGCGTTCGCGTAGGTCTTCAATTGCTTTTCGATCCCGTCGCGGTGATCGTTGAACCACCACGCGGCGCCCAATTGCATCTTGCCCGGAGTCGTATCGGCGAACGCGCCGATGACGGACGCGATAATAGCGTCCTGCGTATCGTTCAGGCAGTAAAAGATCATCTTCGGCAGTCCGTCTCCGCGGCTGTTCACGCTGTTCAGGATCCGGAGCAACACCTTCGGGTCGACGAAATCGCCGGCCGTGTCGAATCCGCTGTCCGGTCCGTAGAGCGGGAACGCGTTCGTGTTGACGTTCCGCATCGGGCCGATGTGCAGTTGCACGGCAATACCCTTTTCCGCATACTTGCTCATCATATGGCGGAGCATGCAGTCGGCGTAGCGCTCGATCTCCTGATCGCTAAGAGAGGACCCGGCCATTCTGCGGCTGAACGTGTTGGAAGCGTCCGTATGACTCCCGTAGGTTTTCGGCAGACATGTCATGCCGTGATCGGCCACTCTGCATCCGGCTGCGATGAAAGCGTCCAGACGGCTGTCAAGGAAGTCC
>CACZRJ010000111.1 GCA_902783535.1 uncultured Ruminococcus sp.
AAATGGGCACTTCCGCATGAGCTGCCTTCCTTCGCTTTCTGTCCGGCAGATAACATTATTATTGACAAAATAATCAAAGGAGTTTGTGATATGCAGCGCGTTTATGATTTTCTCAAGAAAACGGGGACCTATTATCTTGCGACAGTGGATTCCGGTGAACCGCGTGTCCGTCCATTCGGCACAATCGACCAGTTTGAAGACGGTTTGTACATTCAAACAGGTAAAGTCAAACCGACTTACCGACAGCTGAGCGCATGCCCGGCGTTCGAGCTTTGCGCTTTTGACGGAAACACCTGGCTGAGGCTGACAGGAAGAGCTGTCGAAGACGACCGCAGGGAAGCACGGGAGCATATGCTCGACGCGTATCCGTCCCTGAAAGCCATGTACAGCGCCGACGACGGAAACACTGTGGTCTTCAGGCTGACAAACTGCACCGCCGTTTTCTCTTCATTTACCAAGGAACCGGAAACAATTCAATTCATGTAATACGAGGTATCGTCATGGCACATTTGACTGTTCACTTTTTCTCTGAAGTTCTGGGGAAATGCGAAACGATCGAGGTTCTGCTCCCGCAGAAGACTTATTCGCAGATCGGAATGGACGGTGCGGGCGAAGATGCCGGGACTTATCCTGTGATGTACCTTCTGCACGGCCTTTCTGATGATCAGACGATCTGGATGCGGAGGACCTCTATCGAAAGGTATGCTTCAGAATACAATCTGGCGGTGGTTATGCCGAACGCCGACAGAAGCTTCTATACCGACATGGCCTACGGTCCAAAATATTGGACGTATATCTCTGAAGAACTGCCGGCAGTCTGCAGACAATTCTTTCCCCGCATCAGCGGAAAAAGGGAAGACACTTTCGTTGCAGGGCTTTCGATGGGCGGATACGGTGCATTCAAGCTTGCGCTCCGTCATCCGGAACGGTTTGCCGCAGCCGCTTCACTGTCCGGAGTTCTGGATATCGTTTTAAGAAACGGGGAAGACTTCGGCCCGTTGATGAAATTGGTTTTCGGAAAACCGGAACTGCTGGCCGGTAGCGACAACGATCTGCTTGCCGTTGCATCCAGACTCCAACGCAACGCAGAGATACCGAAGCTCTTCGCCTGCTGCGGTAAGGAAGATTTTCTGTATGAGAACAACAGATACGCAGTTAATCGGTTCAAGGAAATGAATTTGCCGATTACTTTTGAAGAAGGGCCCGGGACACACTCGTGGGCTTTCTGGGATGAGTGGATACGCAAGGCGCTGGCATTCTTTCTCTCTGAAAGAAACAGCTAAGTGCAGTTTTCTGATCATTTCATTCATACATTTGACATAAAATGCAGAGATGCCTCGGACAGGCCGTCAAGCGACCGATGTCCGAGGCATCTCTGATTCAAGTACAAATGATGACAGCGTTTTTCAGCCTTCCAGAGGCAGGACTTCAAGTGAAGCGAATTCAGCTTTCTTTCCGTGTACGTCTACGACTGCATGATATTCGTAGGTTCTCGGCTTTCCGGTCGGTGAAGACGTTTCGACGGATCCGGTCACTTTCATGCGAACGCCTTCCGTGAAAGACTCGTCCTGAAGGCATTCGGTCACGTCAATGTCGACGACTCTGTTACGGAAGATCTTCTCTGAAAAATCCTCTTTTGCGTTTTTGACAAATTCCTGGACGAGTTCGCTTTCTTTGGTATCAATGATTTTTCCCATGATGTACTCCTTCTTTCGTTCACGAAACTATTGTTTTGCAATAAACATTATCTTCAGTTTTTTGATTGTTGTCAAGAACTATTCGAAAAATCGCTGATCAGGAATTCAAATCTGCCGCATCCTGTTCCGGAACGGAAGGGGTCAGATCGTCCTTCTTTAGTTCGTCGCCTTCTCCGGATGCCGAAGATGCCTCCGGTTCATTTGCATTTTCAGAAGCATTCACGGCTCGGTCGTATGTCACGACCTCGAGCATCGTCTTTTTGGTTTTCGAGCGCTCAAAGAAGCCGATCTGGAAAAGGATTGTTCCGATGACCGCAAACAGAAGACTGATCAGCAGCAGCCTGTAAAACTGCGGGGATACATTATACTTGTCGAGGATCGTCTGATCGTATGTGATGGATGCGTCCATCGTCGAACGCAGATGGATCAGCCACATGGACGGAATGCGCATCGCCTCAAAGAGTCCGAATCCCTGCTGCGCAGCATAGGAAGCAAAACATCCCATATACTGACCGGCTGCTGTGAAGACAACGGAAAATACGGATACGATTACGGCGCCGGCAACGCTGGCTTTCTTCTGAAACAAGGTAAAACCTTTGTATACCAGAAACGCAGTCAGCAAGCCGCAGACGGTAAAAATGTACCTGAAATCGAAGCTGTTTGCTTTGAGGACCGGGTAAAGCCATTGATATAAGGCGAAGAACACGAAGAAGCCGATCAGTCCGCCGACCAGTGCTCCGATGACACCCGGTGCATTGACTGAAACTTTCGCTTCGTCGCTTTTGGCGGATACCCGTCCGGATTCCATCGCGTCCAGTGCGCAATGATCGCAATACAGGTAATTGTCCATATTCTTCAGGACTCTCTTCGGAGCACGCTTTCCGATCTTATTCCCGCAGCAGCTGCATCTGGTGACGCCTTCTGCGCCTTTTTCCTTCAGCATATCGAGAACGGGGCTCAAAAGCGCGAGGCACTCGTTCCATTCTGCCGGAAGGCTGAAAGACAGTCCTTCTTCCTTCACCGCATAATTCAGTATCACCTGTCCGGAAAGGATCGCTTTCAGTTCCTCCGTCATCTCCATCAGGAGAACGGAGGTCTGCTCTTCATTTCCTGCATTCAGGCAGTAATTGACGAAAACATTTCTGCCTTTTCCCTCCTCATACAGAGAGATCAGATATCCATCCTTCTCTCCGTAAAGGTAACTGCTTTCGAGAGGAAGCTTTTCAATATGCTTGAAGCCGAGCGGATCCGCCGCTTTCAACAGTTTTTTGCTGACCATATTCACTACCTCGTAAGGTTTTTCTTTGACATTCAGTATACCACTTTGATTTCCGAAATGTTTAACACAGTGTTAACATTTTTGATTCCAAAGAATGCTTTATCACGGATGAAACGATTGACGGCAGCAAAGAAAGATGGTATAATTGCGGCAGTTAGAATCAGAAAAGAGGCTGCCAGTGAACAGACAAACAGCATTGCTCCGAGCGTTTTCGGTCTTACTGCTGCTGATTGCGGTTGTGACTGCCGCAGGATGCGTACACCAGGGTCAGAATGAGTCCGGAAGCGTTTCTGATGACGGGGTCATCCCGTTTTCCGAAGACTTCAGCATCGTTATCGGAGGCGAATCATTCCATCCGAAATTCAAAAACTGCCCCGCGCAGGAACACGCCGTCGTCATCTACGACTGTGAATACAAAGTCGAAGGGTCGCCGGCCGTTTATGTGGTTCTTGACGAGCCCGGAAGAACCGTCATCGGCTTTAATCCGGAGTATGACGGTAAAGAACTCGCATACAACGTGTTTGCGCTGTCGGACGAAGCGGGATTCCGCTGCCCTGTCCCTTACAACGGCTTTGTTCTTACGGTTCCTTCTGATAAAATCGAAGGACTCAGAATCAGAAAAGGACAATTGGCCAAAACGGAAGGATCCTATCAGTTCCCGATGCGTGAATCTCTTCAGGGCGGTTCGTTCTACCCTAGCAATGATTATTCATCTGCGCTGGAGCGCCGCATCGACCTGATGAACCCGAGACTTTCCTTTCAGAACGAAACAGAACCTGACAGCACGAACAGGATATACTATTACACTTCTGATTACGAAGGCGCTTTCAGAAAACTCCCGGAAGAATGCGTCGTCGTTTCCCTGGAAAGAGTTACAAATAAAAGTTCCCGCATCACAGCCATCACCCGCGGAGATCATACCGAGAACGGGGAAGAGGCGCTCGTATTCCGCGGATTGTACAACATGACATATGCAGAAGCTACGCTGAAAGCCGGTGACAAATTGTTTTTGAACAAATTGGACCGCGTGTCATCCCTCAGTGATGTTCCCGCAGTATACCTCTCTGAAACGTTATACAAGATACAAAGCGATGCAGTGAATGCGCCCGAAACCGGGAAAGACGGCGTTTATGTCTTCAACAACTCTTTTGCTTCCCTGAGCGTACCGAAATCAGCTTCCGGACAGAGAGACATTGTCGTCATAGACGACATCGTCGTTTCCGTCGGTGAGAAAGACCGGCAGGCGATGATCCCTGTGAACGGCGGAATCGTATTGTCGTTTACCGGAGACATGGCGTCTCAGGCGGAAAAAGTCAAAGTGGGCGATCCTGCGGAAACGGTACAACTCGACACATCCGGAATTTCCGGAAACCGCGTCAGGATCGGCGGCAAGTTGTTTACATTTGAAAAGACCGATGAAATCAGAGCTCCCGAAGGGGTTTCCGTTCTTTACACGCCTCTGTACGGCGAAACAACCGGGAGCAATGCGTACGGCATGGAAATCGCCGTTTCTTCCGGTATTGTGACGGATGTCGTCGCCGGAAAAGGAAATCTGGCAATCCCGAGAGACG
>CACZRJ010000112.1 GCA_902783535.1 uncultured Ruminococcus sp.
CCAATGGCAAAATACGCTGTCAAAGGCATGTCCTGCGCCGCGTGCGTTTCGCATGTGGAAAAAGCGGTGCGTTCGGTCGAAGGCGTGACGGACGTCACGGTCAGCCTGCTGACGAACTCGATGGAGGTGTCCGGAAACGCGGACCCGAAATCCGTTTGCGCCGCGGTAAAGAAAGCGGGATATTCCGCCTCCCTTTCCGACGCGTCGCTTCTGAAAGGCGCGCCGGATCTGAAGAACGAACAGGCGTCGAGATCTCTTCTTCTGCGCCTGGTCCTTTCCGTTTGCTTTCTCGCGCCGCTGATGTGGATCTCCATGGGACACATGATCTCCCTTCCGATGCCTTCCTTCCTTCACGCGCATCTGCCGAAGGGGATCGCGGAAATGATCCTCGCGCTCGTCATCTGCGTCATCAACCGCGCTTTCTTCATCAGCGGAACGAAAGGGCTCGTCCGGCTTACGCCGAACATGGACACGCTCGTGGCGATGGGCGCCGCGGCCGCGTTCGGGTACAGCGTTTACGTCCTTTTCGCCGGGGGCGACTACTATTTCGAATCCGCGGGCATGATCCTGACGCTGATCACGCTCGGAAAACTTCTGGAAGCGCGCGCGAAAGGAAAAACGACATCCGCCATCCGCGGGCTGATGGATCTCGCGCCCAAAACCGCCGTCCTGCTGCGTCCTGACGGCAGCGAGGAAACGGTCCCCGTTTCCGAAGTCCGTATCGGAGACAGATTCGTCATCCGCTCCGGCTCCGCGTTTCCGGCCGACGGCACCGTCGTCGAAGGAAACGTGTCGGTCGACGAATCCGCGCTGACCGGCGAAAGCATCCCGGTCGACAAGGAACCGGGCAGCCCGGTCTCCGCGGCGACGGTGTGCCGGTCCGGATACGCCGTCTGCGAGGCGGTCAAGGTCGGCGAGGACACCACCCTTTCGCAGATCATCGCGATGGTCAGCGACGCTTCGGCGACGAAGGCGCCGATCGCGAAAACGGCGGACAGGGTCGCGAGCGTGTTCGTCCCCGCCGTGCTCGGGATCGCGCTCGTCACGTTCATTGTCTGGATGATCGCCGGAAGAGGCGTCGAGTTCGCCATCGCCCGCGCGATCTCCGTTCTGGTCATCAGCTGTCCCTGCGCGCTCGGACTCGCGACGCCCGTCGCGATCATGGTCGGCAGCGGCGTCGGCGCGAAAAACGGCATCCTGTTCAAGGACGCCACGGCATTGGAAACCACGGGAAGGATCGAAGCGGTCGCTCTGGACAAAACGGGAACGCTGACCGCCGGTCTTCCGGCCGTCACGGACCTCATTCCCGCTTCCGGGATCTCTGAAAGCGAGCTGCTGGAAAAGGCGTACGCGCTGGAAAAGAAAAGCGAGCACCCTCTGGCGAAAGCCGTCGTCGGGTGCGCGGAGCATAGAGGTCTGAAGCTGAAGGAATGCGCCGGATTCGAAGTCTTCCCGGGCAACGGCGTGTCCGGTTCGGTCGGCGGAAAATCAGTCCGGGGCGGAAACGCGGGATTCGGTCCGGAGCTGTCGGAAACCGACAGGATCACGGCCGACAGACTTGCGGAAGAAGGCAAAACGCCTCTGTTTTTCTGGGAAGAAGGACAGTTCATCGGAACCATCGCTCTGGCAGACACGCTGAAGCCGGACGCTGGCGAGACGATCGGCAGCCTGAACCGGATGGGCATCCGTACGGTCATGCTGACCGGAGACAATCCGAAGACGGCCGCTTCCGTCGCGAGACAGATCGGAGCCGAAACCGTTTTCGCCGGGCTGAAGCCGCAGGAAAAGGCGGGCATCATCCAGTCGGTCCGGAACGAGCCCTCCGTCGTCGCGATGGTCGGCGACGGGATCAACGACGCGCCCGCGCTGACGGTCGCCGACGTCGGGATCGCGATCGGCGCCGGAACCGACATCGCCATTGACGCCGCGCACGTGGTCCTGATCGGCAACGATCTGGAAAACGTTCCCGCCGCAATCCGGCTGGGCAGAAAAGTGCTCCGGAACATCCGCGAGAACCTGTTCTGGGCGTTCTTCTACAACGTCCTCGGCATCCCGCTCGCGGCCGGCGTCTGGATCCCGGTCTTCGGATGGGAACTCCACCCGATGTTCGGCGCGCTCGCGATGAGCCTGTCCAGTTTCTGCGTCGTCATGAACGCCTTGCGTCTCAACCTGGTGCGGATCAAAGACGGATCCCGCGACAGGCCGGTCAGGCGTCTGAAAAAAGTCAAAAAAACCGAATGCAAAATCCATACGGAAGAAAGGAAACCCGCCATGAAAGAAAGGTACATGAAGATCGAAGGCATGATGTGCCCGCACTGCGAAGCCCGCGTCAAGAAAGCCCTCGAATCCGTCGCAGGCGTCAAGTCCGCCGACGTCAGCCATCTCGAAGGACGCGCGCTGGTGTCCGCCGACGACAGCGTTGCGGACGAGGCTCTGAAAAGCGCCGTGACGGAGCAGGGCTACGACGTCGTCGAGATCCGCGCGGAGTGAGGCGAAGAATGTCGAAACTGTATCAGATCAAGCCGGATTGCGTTTCCGAATGGAAAAGCAGAATGAGCCCGGAAGACTACGAAAGACTCTGCGGGCAGCCGTTCGACATCGACGTCATCGTCGATCTGTCCAAGGAATGGGACACCGCGCTTTACAAAATGCTGAATCAGGTGGAGGTCGTCAAAAATGATTCGTGAATCACGCTGCGCATATCCGCGCCCCGAACTGAAAAGAGCGTCCTGGATCTGTCTGAACGGAGAATGGGAGTTCTCCTTCGGCGAAGAACCCGTCTACGATCTGAAGATCCTTGTTCCGTTCTGCCCCGAATCGAAACTCGGCGGGATCGAACGGAAAGATTTTTTCGGCGTCTGCCGCTACCGCAAAACATTCCGCGTTCCCGAAAGGACCGGATCCGAGCGGCTGATCCTTCATTTTGAAGCCGCCTTCTATCACACCGACGTCTGGGTCAACGGAAAAATGGCCTGCGCGCACGACGGCGGGTACACGCCGTTCTCCGCGGACATCACCGACCTGACCGAGCCTGCGTCCGAAGCGGTGATCGAAGTCAGATGCGAAGGCGACGCGAGGAACCTTCTCCAGCCGAGCGGAAAGCAGTGCCACAAGCCGGAATCCTTCGGCTGCTTCTACACCCGTTCCACGGGGATCTGGCAGACGGTCTGGCTCGAACAGGTCCCGGACGTCCGGCTGGAGGACGTCCGTCTGATCCCCGACGTGCCGGGCAAACGGCTGCTGGCCGAACTGACGCTTGACGGAAACGGAAAAAAAGACGTTTCCATGACCGCGTTTCTCGACGGGAACGCCGTCGGGACCGCGTCCGTCAGCACGGAAGGATCTTCCGTTTCCGCGGAGATCCCGCTCTCCGTCCTTTCTCTGTGGGCGCCGGAACACCCGGTCCTGTACGACCTGCAGATCCGCGTGAACGATGACTCCGTCGAATCATATTTCGGCATGCGGACGGTCGAATGGGACCGCGACGGATGGATCCTCAACGGGAAACACGTCTTCCTGCGGTTCGTCCTGGACCAGGGATACTATCCGGACGGCGTGTATACAGCGCCGGGCGATGAGGATCTCGAGAACGACATCCGTCTGTCCATGGCCGCCGGATTCAACGGCGCGCGTCTGCACGAAAAAGTTTTCGAGCGCCGCTTCCTCTATCACTGCGACCGCATGGGATATCTCGTCCACGGAGAATTCCCGAACTGGGGATTCGACTACACGGACGTGAAGAATACCGGGCGCTTCCTCGCGGAATGGGGAGACGCCGTCAGACGCGACCGGAACCATCCGAGCATCATCGGCTGGTGTCCGATGAACGAGAACTGGGACATCGACGGGCGTCCGCAAAGCGACGAACTCGTCCGGACGGTCTACAGGACCACGAAGGAATGGGACCCGACCCGGCCGGTTCTGGACGTCAGCTGGACATATCACGTGGAAACGGACGTCTACGACATCCACGACTACGAGCAGAACCCGGAGATCTTCATCGAACGCTACCGCGCGTTCCACGGAGACGAACGGTTCGACGCGCAGGCGAAAGGCCAGCGGATCCCCTACGACCGCTCCCTTCCCTTCTTCATCAGCGAATACGGCGGATTCCGCTGCGGAAAAAACGAAGGCGGCTGGGGTTACGGCACGCCGATCGACGACGAGGCGTACATCGATCAGTTCATTTCCTACGCGCGCGTCATGATGCAGAACAGGGACGTCTGCGGCTTCTGCTTCACGCAGCTCTACGACGTCGAGCAGGAAGAGAACGGGATCTATACCTACGGGCGGAAACGCAAATTCTCCCAGGAGGTCTACGACCGGTTCCGCGAAGAACTGTCGAAACCCGCCGCGATCGAGGAATAGTCCGGATCGAAAAAGAGCAAAGGCTGCCGGAAGACGGACCCGTCTTCGGCAGCCTTTTCTTTTTTCGGTTTTTCCTGTCTCTTCAGAGGTACATCGGGATGATCTCTCCCGCCGCACGCAAAACGGGCAGTTCCCTGTTCGCGATCAGTCTCCCGAGAGGCGTTTCCGAACGCTTCCCGTATTCCTCCACGGCCTCGTCGTAGCGCAGCTTCAGGGTGGACAGATGGAAAACGTTCCTTTCGTCTTCCGTCAGACTTCCCTCCCCGAACGCGCGGGCGAAGCAGAGATAATAATGATTGATGTTGTGGCGGCGGATCAGGTTGTACCTGTCGCTGACCGTTCCGAGCTCGCCCAGGATCTCCGCTTCGGCGCCGAGTTCCTCGCGCAGCTCCCGCAGAAGCGCGTCGCGCAAATTTTCCCCTTTTTCGACGCCTCCGCCGGACGTTTCGATCAGAACGGCTCTGCCGAAATCGTCGTCCCGCGACGCGCGCACGAAAAACAGATCTCCGTTTTTGTCGAAGACGATCGCGCGTACGATCTCGCGGTCGTGGTCGGTCCCGTTGTCCGGCCACTCGTTGTCTTCCAGTTCCAGGAAGAACGGCTCGGACCGGATCCAGTCGCACCATTTGTCCCACTTTTCTGCATAGACGTCTTCCGAAACGATCCTGCCTTTCAGATCCGCAGGCGAAAAGATCCCGCGTCTTCTGCATTCGGCGACGCATTTCCGGTACAGGCCGGGGTCCAGCCAGTCGTCCGTGTCCCAGACGAGCGGCACCGCGTCCAGCCCCGCGCGCAGCGCGGCCGCGGCGCGCGTATGTCCGTCCGTCATGACGGGAACGCCGTCCAGCATCATCACCGGGATCGGGCTGAATTCATCCAGCCGGTCCGGAGAAAACCATTTTTCCACCGCCGCAAGCTTTTTTTCGGAGATCATGAGCTGCGACGGCTGCAGTTCGCTCAGCTTCAGCGGACAGACTTCGCTCATTTTTTTCTCCTCCTGTTCCGGCCGGTCCCGTTCTTTCCGGAAGGACGCTTTCCGCCGGAGAATGCGCCCGGTCTGACGCTTTTCCGGCCTTTCGGGCCGTTTTCTTTTTTGCTTTCCGTTCTTTCGCCTTTCCGGACGTCTCTCGGCGGGACCAGGCATTCCGCTCCGAAGCCGATCAGGTCACCTCTTCCCGCCTGCCGCAGCGCCTTCCGGATCAGCTCGTGGTTTTCGTTTCTGTACCACTGCAGCAGCGCGCGCTGGATCTTCTTTTCCTCATAGGAGCGCGGGACGTAGACCTTTTCGCCGGTCGCCGGATCGATGCCGGTCCAGAACATGCACGTGGACGCCGTTCCGGGCGTCGGGTAGAAGTCCTGCACCTGCTCCGGATTGATGCGGTTTCTCTTCAGATACAGCGCGAGCTCGATCGCGTTCTCCAGCGTCGACCCGGGATGCGAGGACATCAGATACGGGATCAGGTACTGCTCCTTGCCGAGTTCCTTCGTGATCCTGTAGAACTTGTCCTGGAAACGGTTGTATGTTTCGACGGACGGCTTGCCCATCCGCAGAAGGACCTGATCGCAGCAGTGCTCCGGCGCGACCTTCAGCTGGCCGGAAATGTGATCGGAGACGATCTTGCGGAAAAATGTGTCGTCCCGGTCGGCCAGCATGTAGTCGTAACGGAGGCCGGAACGTACGAAGACCTTTTTCACGCCTTTGACGCTTTCAACGGCCCTCAGCAGTTCGAGGTACTCTTCGTGGCTGACCTTCATATTCGGGCAGATCGACGGCGTGAGACAGTTCCGGTGCGGACAGACGCCGTTTTTCTCCGCTTTTTCGCATCCGTTCGTCCGGAAGTTCGCGGACGGTCCGCCGACGTCGTGGATATATCCCTTGAATCCCGGGAGGGTCGTCAGCAGTTCCGCCTCCTTCACGCAGGAAGCGATGCTTCTGGACGTCACCGTCCTGCCCTGATGAAACGCGATCGAACAGAAGTTGCAGTTTCCGAAGCAGCCCCGGTTGTGAGTGATGGAGAATTTCACCTCCGCGATCGCGGGAACGCCCCCGTCCTTTTCGTATGACGGGTGATATGTGCGCATGTAGGGAAGCGCGTAAACGGCGTCGAGTTCCGCCGTTGTGAGCGGAGGCATCGGCGGATTCTGCACGAGGATCCTGTTTCCGTAGCCCTCGACGACCGCTTTTCCGTAATGCGCGTCCTGATTCTCGTTCTGTATCCGGAAAGCACGGACATAAGCGTTTTTGTCCGAACGGATGTCCTCGAATTCTTCCGTGAAGACGGACGGAAAATGCGGCTGAAACTCCCTTTGCTCCATGAAGACGGTCCCGCGGACGTCCCGGATCTTCCCGACCGGAACGCCCCTGTTCAGCAGGAAGGCCAGCCGGCGGACGATGTTCTCGCCCATGCCGTACATCAGCATGTCCGCGCCGCTGTCGACCAGAACGCTCCGCCGTACGGAATCCGACCAGTAGTCGTAATGCGCGAACCGCCTGGTCGAGGCCTCGATGCCGCCGATCAGGACCGGGACGTCGCCGTACGCCTCCCGGATCCGGTTGCAGTAAACGATCAGCGCCCGGTCGGGCCGGAAACCGGCCTTTCCCCCGGGCGAATAGTAGTCGTCGTTTCTTTTCTTTTTCGCGACCGTATAGTGCGCGACCATGGAGTCGATGTTTCCGCTGTTCACGAGGAACGCGAGCCGCGGCCGTCCGAACCGTCTGAAATCGTCGCAGGACCGGAAATCCGGCTGCGGAATGATCCCGACGGAATAGCCGGCGTCTTCCAGGACGCGCGAAATGATCGCCGTCCCGAAGGACGGATGATCGACATAGGCGTCTCCGGTCACCAGGACGAAGTCCATGATTTCCCCTTCCCGCTCGGGAAAGATCGGGAGAAAAGGCATTGGGTTTCCCTCCATTCGGAAACAGGTCAGGTCAGTTCGTTTCGGATTCGGATGATGCGAGCTGCGCCGCGCGGTCGGCTGTCGCGAGCGCGTCGATCATGCCGTCGAGATCCCCGTTCAGAAATCCGGGAAGGTCGAACACGGACATGCCGATCCGGTGGTCGGTGATCCGTCCCTGCGGATAGTTGTAGGTCCGGATCCGCTCGGAACGGTCCCCCGTCCCGATCTGGCTGCGGCGTTTGGAATGCTGTTCCTCCGCCTGTTTTTCCTCTTCCATGGCCGCGAGCCGCGCCTTCATGATCTCGATGGCCTTCTCCTTGTTCTGGAGCTGGCTGCGCTCGTTCTGGCAGTCGACGACGAGCCCGGTCGGCTTGTGGATGATCCGGATGGCCGACTCCGTCTTGTTGACGTGCTGGCCGCCCGCGCCGGAGCTCTTGTGCGTCGTGATCTCGAGGTCCTCCATGTTCAGCTCGTAGGTGGACTCCTCCGATTCCGGAAGGACGGCGACCGTCGCGGTGGAAGTCTGGATCCGCCCCTGCGATTCCGTTTCCGGGACACGCTGCACGCGGTGCACGCCGCTCTCGTATTTGAGCCGGCCGTAGGCGCCCGCGCCCCTGATCATGAAGGAGACTTCCTTCATTCCCCCGAGCTCGGTGTCGTTGCAGTAGATCAGTTCGAAAGAGAGCCGGTGGGTGTCGGCGTACATATGATACATGCGGTAAAGAACGGACGCGAACAGCGCCGCTTCTTCCCCGCCCGCGCCGGCGCGGATCTCGAAAATGACGTTCTTGTCGTCATCCGGGTCTTTCGGAAGGAGCATTTCCTTCAGTTCCTCCCGCATTTTTGCCGCGGCTTCCCGCGACTCGGACGCCTGTTCCTCGGCGAGTTCCTTCAGATCGGGGTCGCCCCCGCTCAGCAGTTCCTCCGCCTCCCGCAGATCGGATTCCGCTTTCTTCAAGGCGCGGTATTTTTCGACCAGCGGCGTCATTTCCTTGTAGTCTTTCATCAGCTGACGGTATTTTTCCATATCGGAAACGACGGACGCGTCGGACAGCTGTTCTTCGATGCCTTCGTATTTTTTCTCCACTTCCGCCAGTTTTTCATCCATGATTCACCGCCTCCTTTCCATGCAAAAAGATCAGAACAGAAAATCGAATTCGATGTCGTAGATCCGGACGGTGCAGCCTTCGTCGATCCCGGCCTGCTCCAGCGCCTCGATGACGCCTTTTTCTCGCAGGACGCGCTGAAAATGCTGCAGCGACTCGTAATCGTCGAAATCCGTCCGCGAAATGAGCTTCTTCAGCCATTCCCCGCGGACGATGTACACGTCCCCGTTGTGCTGGATGTCGACGCCGTAGTCTTCCTTTTCCGGCGGCTTTTCGACGTATTCGGGCTCGAACATTTTCATCGGCGGCAGTTCCGTCAGCTTTTCGGCGACCGCCTTCATCAGTTCGGGAACGCCTTCCTCGATCTCCCCGGCGATCAGGTAGAGCTCCCATCCTTTTTCCTTCGCGAACGCGCGGATCTGCTCCACCTTTTCCTCGTCATACCCGAGGTCGATCTTGTTTCCGACGAGGATCTGCGGGCGGGACGCGAGTTCGGGGCTGTATTTCCTCAGTTCCTCGCAGATATGAAGGATGTCCTCCATCGGGTCGGGGCGTTCCGAACCCGAGACGTCGAACAGATGCAGGATGAGTCTGCACCGGTCGATGTGCCGCAAAAAGTCGTGTCCGAGTCCGGCGCCTTCCGCCGCGCCGTCGATCAGCCCGGGGATGTCGGCCGCGACGAAGGTCTTCTCGTAATACGAGATGACGCCGAGATTGGGTGCGAGCGTCGTGAAATGATAGTTCGCGACCTTCGGCTTCGCGGAGCTGATGACGGACAGAAGCGTGGACTTCCCGACGTTCGGGTAACCGACGAATCCGACGTCCGCGAGCATTTTGAGCTCCAGGATCAGGTCTTTTTCCTCTCCCGGCGTCCCCTCCTTCGCGAACCGCGGCGTCTGTCTGGTCGCGGTCGCGAAATGGGTGTTTCCCCATCCGCCGCGTCCGCCCTTCGCTGCGACGAACTTTTCGCCGTCGCTCATGTCGTGAACGACGAGCCCGGTTTCCGCGTCGCGGATGACCGTTCCCTTCGGGACCGGGATCTCGATATCCTTCCCGTATTTTCCCATGAATTTGCGGGCGGCTCCGTCCGCGCCGTTCTCAGCGGCGAATTTCCGCCTGTATTTGAAGTCTAAAAGCGTGTTCTTGCCCTCGTCCGGGACGAAAACGACGCTTCCGCCTCTCCCGCCGTCGCCGCCGTCGGGTCCGCCGTGGGAAACGTATTTTTCCCGCCGGAAGGACACGCATCCGTTTCCTCCCCGTCCGGCGGAGATATGAATGGTCACTTGATCGATGAACAAAGCAATCCCTCCCTCAGAAATGAAAGAAAATGCCCTTCCGTTTCGAATGGAAAGGGCATTTGTGCGCAAAAACTACTGTTGATCGGCAGGAATCACGTTGACGCTTTTTCTTCCGCCGGCAATCGGCTTGAATTTGACGATTCCGTCGACGGTCGCGAAAATCGTGTCGTCCGAACCGCGTCCGACACCCGTGCCCGGATGGATGGCAGTTCCGCGCTGGCGAATAATGATATTGCCCGCGAGAACTTTCTGTCCGTCCTGCTTTTTCACGCCGAGCCTCTTGGACTCGCTGTCGCGTCCGTTTTTGGTGGAACCGACGCCTTTTTTATGCGCAAAGAACTGAATAGACAATCTCAGCATAGTCGTTACTCCCTTTCAGAATTGATGACCCGCACATAGCGCGGATACTGTTTCTCGAGTTCCTCGACCTCCCGGCAGAGCGCCTCCGCCAGCCGGACAGCTTCGGAACACGGCGCGAGCAGTTTCCACGAAAGGATCCCTTTTTCTTCGTCCGTCCTGACCTCCGCCTTCGCGCCAAACGATTCGGCCGCGTTGCAGAAGTAGTTCGCCATCGCGCTGATCGCGGCGCAGACGATGTCCGAGCCTTCTTCCGAATATCCGGAATGACCTGCGATGCGTACGGAGCGGAATCCGTCGGAAAACGCCACCTGTGTCATCGTCGATTACCCGACGATGGTTTGGATCTGCAGCTTGGTATACGGCTGTCTGTGACCCATTTTCTTCTTTTCATTCTTCTTCGCTTTGTAGCGGAGAATATGAATCTTCTTGCTCTTACCGTTTTTCACAACGGTCGCGGTAACGGATGCGCCTTCCACGGTCGGGTTGCCCGCGCGGAATCCTGCGGCTCCGGAAACTGCAAGCACTTCGTTGAACGTATAGGTCGCGCCTTCTTCAACATCGAGCTTCTCGACGAAGATGACGTCGCCTTCCGTGACTTTGTACTGCTTTCCGCCTGTCTGAATGACTGCGTACATGGTTTTTCCCTCACTTTCTGTAAGTCTCGCTGCCTAGCGGGCACGTGAATGATTCGCGGAACGAACACGCACGATTTAAAAAGCCCCATACATGCGGCAAGTGCCATACTACCACGCGAAAGCGCGTTTGTCAAGCACTTTTTACATTTTCTTGTAACGAAGAATACTTGACAAAACAGCCTTTTTTTGTCATAAATGATAGAGACGGGCGGATGCCTCAGGGAACCGCCCCGAAATCACGCTTTCAC
>CACZRJ010000113.1 GCA_902783535.1 uncultured Ruminococcus sp.
AGAATGCTCATGAAAATGAACCGTTTCCTTTTAAAATGATGATGTGGTTCGCTCGAAAGGGTTCTCCGGAAACGCCGGAAACGGATTCGTCATTGACATTTCCGGCGCGGAGAGGTATAATTTCGGGGAAAAGACGCCGGGTGAAAAACCGGCAAAGGAGATGCCGCATGCGACTGCTTGAGCTGCTGAATTCCGTGAACCGGACGCTCCCTCTGACGGGGATGCCCGTCAAAGACGCGGAACTGACCGGACTGGTTTACGACTCCCGCGCGGACATGGGAGCAAAGGACATGTTCGTCTGCCTGCGCGGAGCGAGGGCGGACGGGCACGATTTTGCGCGGAGCGCATACGACAGGGGCGTGAGGATGTTCGCCGCGGAAGCGGAACTCGGACTGCCGGAAGACGCGTCGGTCGTTTTGTGCGGCAGCACGCGGAAGTTTCTGGCGCTCGCGTCGGCGGCGCTGTTCGGGTTTCCCGCGGAACGGATGAAGGTCATCGGCATTACGGGAACGAAGGGGAAGACGAGCACGTCCTTCCTTCTGAAAAGCATTCTGGAGTCCGCCGGGATCAGGTGCGGCGTCATCGGGTCCACAGGCGTCTATTACGGAGACGTTTTCCGGGAAACCGTCAATACGACCCCGGAGTCATACCTCCTTCACAGGACCTTCCGCGAGATGGCGGACGCCGGCTGCGGCGCGGTCGTGATGGAAGCAGCGTCCCAGGGATTCAAGATGGACCGGACGTACGGCATCCGGTTCGACGCGGGCGTATTCACGAATCTGTCTCCCGACCATATCGGGGAAGGGGAGCACGCGAGTTTCGAGGAATATCTGAACTGCAAGCGGATGCTGTTCGACCAGAGCGAAATCGTCTACGTCAACGCGGACGACGAACATTTCGGCGCAATCGTGGAAGGCAAGAGCAACTGGAAGCCTTACGGACTGAAAAACGACTGTCACGTGCGGGCGGAGGACCCGGAATTCCGGATGGACGGGCACAGGCTGGCTACGTCTTTCACCTGCGTGATCGGCGGCAGACGCTTCCGGGCGGACCTCGGCGTTCCGGGATATTTCTCTCTGTACAACGCATGCGCCGCGGCCGCGGTCGCTGACGGCATGGGGATCGGCGATGAAGCGATCCGCGAAGGACTGAAGCACTGCTCCGTCCGCGGACGGATGGAGTCCATCCCTTCCGGGAAACCGTATACCGTTCTGATCGACGCCGCTCACGAGGAATTCTCATCCAGAGCGCTGCTGAAGACCGTGCGGCTGTATTCGCCGAAACGGATCATCGCGCTGTTCGGATGCGGAGGCAACCGTTCGAGACTGCGCCGTCCGGGCATGGGAAGGGCGGTCGGCGAGAACGCCGACTACGCGATCGTCACTGCAGACAACTCGCGGATGGAGAAAGTCGAAGACATCATCGCGGACATCCTGACCGGTCTGGAACCGACCGGCTGTCCCTACGAGATCGAGCCGGACAGGAAAACGGCCATCGAAAAGGCGCTCGCCATGGCGCAGCCGGGCGACGCCGTCCTGCTCATGGGAAAAGGGCACGAGAATTACGTCGACTGCGGCGGAAAGAAGACCTTCTTTTCGGAGAAGCAGATCGTTCTGGACTACTGGGAGAGGGAAGCGCGGAGATAGTGGATGGGAAATCCTTTTTCCGACCACTTCTGTTCGTATTCGGTCACGATGTTTCCTTCGTTCCATTCGCTGGAATGGAGGTCGTAGCTGATCTCGGCGATTTCGAATCCGTTCTGTTTGAAGGACTCGACGGAAAAGTCGAACAGGCCGCGGTTGTCCGTCTTGAACCGGATGTCTCCTCCGGGAGCGAGCAGCTGTCTGTAGACCTGCAGGAACTTTTCGGAGGTCAGCCTGCGGTGCCTGTCCCGGTTGCGGGGCCAGGGGTCGCTGAAATTGAGATATATGCGGGAAACGGAGCCGGGCGGGAGAACGTCCGGCAGTTTTTCAGCGTTGATGTTCAGAAACTTCAGATTGGCGCATCCTTCCGACGCGCATTTTTCCATGGCCATCAGCATGGCATCGATGTTCATCTCGACCGCCAGCAGCCTGACGTCTTCGGACAGCGTCCGCTTCGCGGTCTCGCACGCGAAGGTCCCTTTGCCGCATCCGATCTCCAGATACAGGTCTCCCTTCTGCGCGAACGATTCGTCGAGCAGGACTTTTCCCGGCGCAGGTTCCCGGCTTTCGACGGACGGATCCGCCGGAACGGGTTCTGCCTGCCTGACCCGCAGTCCGTCCACTTTCAGCAGCCGCGCGTCGCGGTTTTTCTTTTTACGCATGTGCATGACGAGCCTGTCCTCCTCTTGTTCCGGGGCGTTCTCCGGAGCGTTTTTCTTCTTCCGCTGCCCCTGCTCTCCGTCGATTTTACCCGATTGCGCGCCCGAGGTCAAGGGGGCGAAAAGAAAAATGGAAAAAAAGACTCCGGAGGAGGGGAGAAGATGCCTGCACCGGAGCAGGCCGGAGTCTGTTTTTTCATTTTTTCTATTGTATTTTCGCCGCGCTTGTGCTATGATGCTACCGGGAATATGTTTTTTTGACGGTTTCCCGCATATCAATCATTTGAAAGGATCAAACTCATGAAAATCGGCTGCATTTCAGATTCCTTCCGTCTCGGATTTGAAGACGGCATCCGCGCCGCCGCCAAAGTCGGCGTGACCGGAGTTCAGAAGTATATGACCGGAGGCGATTTCAGCGCTGAGAACATCACGCCTTCCCGCGTGAAGGAGATCCGCTCCTTCATGGAATCCCAGGGACTGGTCTTTTCCGCTATCTGCGGAGACTTCGGGAAAAACCTGGACGACGACACGGTCATTGAGCCCTCCATGCGCGTTCTTGAGAGAGCGAAGGAGCTCGGCGTCAGCATCGTGACGACGCACGTCGGACACATCGACATGCAGGAGTCTTCCGCGCGGATGGAGAAGCTGAAGGAGAACGCATACAAACTCGCTTCTTTCGCAGACAGCATCGGCTCCGTTTTCGCGTGCGAGACGGGTACCGAGAAGGCGGTGCAGCTCCGCGCCTTCCTGGATCAGCTGGGCGCGAAGGGACTCCGCGTCAATCTGGACCCCGCGAACCTGGTGATGGTCGCGCACGACGACCCGGTACAGGCGGTCTACACGCTCCGCGACTATATCGTCCACACGCATGCGAAGGACGGCATCGTCACCGACAAGACCCCGCACGGCTGGCTTGAGGTTCCGCTCGGCACCGGCGGCGTCGACTGGGACAAATATCTTGCGGCGCTGTGCGACATCGGATTCGACGGATATCTGACGATCGAGCGGGAAGTCGGCGATCAGCCGGCCGAAGACATCGGCATGGCCGTCCGTTTCCTGAAAGAGAAACTGGCGGGCCTGAACATTCCGCTGGACTGAGCCTGCAAAACGGGAGGGGAGAGCTTTGGTACCCTTTTCTGTCGACCTGAAAGGAAAAACGGCAGCCGTGACCGGAGGGGGAGGCGTGCTTTGCTCCGCTTTCGCGTCCGCGCTTGCGGAATGCGGCGCTTCCGTCGCCGTGCTCGACTTGAACAAGGACGCCGCGGAAGCTGTTGCGGAAACCATCCGGAAGAACGGCGGGAACGCGGAGGCGTTCGCCTGCAACGTGCTTGACAGGAAATCGCTCGAAGAAGCGAGAGACGGGATCCTCAAGCGGTTCGGCAGCATCGATATCCTGATCAACGGCGCGGGCGGGAACAATCCCCGCGCGACGACCGACATCGAGACGATGGCCGACTATCAGACGTCCGAGCAGCCGGAAGACGCGCCGAAACTGAAAAGTTTCTTCGATCTGGATCCCGACGGCGTGTCCTTCGTGTTCGATTTGAATTTTCTCGGAACGCTCCTGCCCACGCAGGTGTTCGCGAAGGAGATGCTGAACAGGGACGGCGTCATTCTGAACATTTCGTCCATGAACGCCTTCCGTCCTCTGACGAAGATCCCCGCGTATTCGGCCGCGAAAAGCGCCGTATCCAATTTTACGCAGTGGCTCGCGGTCCATTTTGCGCCCGCCGGCATCCGCGTGAACGCGATCGCCCCCGGATTCTTTTCCACCGCGCAGAACCGCGCACTGCTGTTCCGTCCGGACGGCAGCCCGACCGCACGGACGGGAAAGATCCTCGACGCCACGCCGATGAAGCGGCTCGGACAGCCGGAAGACCTGATCGGCGCTCTGCTCTATCTCGTCGACAACCGCGCTTCCGGATTCGTTACGGGCGTCGTCCTGCCGGTCGACGGCGGTTTCCAGTCCTATTCCGGCGTCTGACGTCGGGAATCATTTGAAAAATAAAGAAGACATATATTTGGAGGAACACATGAAAAAAACATGGGCAGTCCTGGTTTGCCTGATGCTTGCGCTGTGCCTGCTGGTCCCGTTCGCCGCTTGTACGAACGACCCGAAGCCGGCGGAATCGTCTCAGGAAGCGCAGAACAATTCCGGCGACGCTTCACAGGAAGAAAGCAAACCCGCAGATCCCGAAGCGGGATACAAGACCGAGGACGGTAAGTACAAGACGCTGAACGGACCGAAAGACGAATACAAAGGGAAGACCTTCTGCATTCTCGTCGTCGGCGAAGCGGCAGCGACCTATCAGTCCGACGACTTCACGACGGTCGCGGGCAGCGGCGGCATCGACTACGGCGACACCTTCTATACCGAGATCCAGGCCCGCAACGACAAAGTCGAAGAGGACTACGGCATCATCCTCGACGTGCAGAAACTCGACAACTCCCGCGCGGCGGCGGAAAACGACTCCGTATCCGGGACGCAGCTTTACGACGCGGTCCTGCTGAACGTGGGCGACCTGGTCGTCCTCGCGCAGGAAGGCTATCTCGTCGACCTGAACACGCTGAAGAACTTCGACAAGAACGCGCCCTGGTGGGACAAGGCCGCCAGCGATGCGTATTCCATCTCCAACCATCTGTATTTCACGACCGGCGACATCACGATCATGAACAAGGCGAACACCTGGTCCATCCTGTTCAACAAGGACATGGTGAAGCAGAACAATCTGGAAAGCCCTTATGACCTGGTCGACAGCGGCGACTGGACCTTCGACAAGTTCTGCGAGCTCGCCCGAACGGTCAATACCGCCGAGAAGCCCGAAGACTGCGACGACTCGACCAAGGTGTTCGGCATGGTCTCCGCATACGGCGACATCCAGGAATTCTGGGGCGGCATGCATCATTCCGTCATTCAGAAGAACGCGGCCGACGAGCCCGAGCTGATCTTCGGCAGGGACGAAGCCTCCGTCAACGACCTCCAACACATCCTTGAAACCATGAAGGTCGCCTACTGGAACTTCTATGCGCAGCGCGTGAACTTCACCAAGCAGTTCGAGACCTTCTATACGGGACGCGCGCTCTTCCGTCCGTCCGGATTCACCGCGACGACGAAATGCCGTTTCCTCGCGGAAATGGAATTCGGCATCGTTCCGCTTCCCAAGAGAGACAAGGAGCAGGATGGATACACGACCGTCACTTCCGGCACGTTCGCCGCTGCGATCCTGAAGAACTGCGAAGATCCGGAATTCTCCGCCTACTGTCTGGACGCTTACGCTTCCGAGGCGAAGAACTACGTGACGCCCGCGTACATCGATTCCAACCTGAAATGGAAGTCCCTCCGCGACAGCGAATCCGAAAGAATGCTGGACTACATTTTCAGCCACATCACCTACGACGTCGGCCGGATCTACAATTTCGGCGGGATCAACCAGATGTTCTCCGAACTCGCCGGAGCCGACAGCACGGACGTCGTTTCGAAATTCGACGGCATCAAGACGAACGTCGAGACCGCGATCGAGAACGTCATCGCGGACTACAGAGCCAACGAGGCCTGATCGTTTTTGAAACTGTGAAAAAGGGCATTCCGGCGCGGAACGCCCTTTTTCCGAACCATTAGAAGCGCTTTTGAGCCATTCGGCGAAAGCGAAACGGAGACAGCATCGATTATGGTCGACATCGGAACCATTTCAACCAAACGCGACCTCGAGGAAGCCGTGGAAAGCGTCGGTTTCCTCCCGTATTTCAAAAATCAGATCCCCGGCTTTTCCATCGAGGAGCATGTTTCCCCGCGCGCCTGGTTCTCTTCGGAGGAAGGCGTGTGGGAGTGGAAAGGCCCGGTCATCCGGGAGACCGGATGTGCTTACGGAAAGTTTTTCCGCGGGAAGGCCGGTTTCATCAGCCGCGCGTGTTTTACGGATTTCGCGAATTTCCGGCGGGACGGGTACGACTTCGACGCGCGCTGGGACGACGGTCTGGCGTCCTTCCGCGAAAAGGAACTGTACGACCTGATTGAGCGCAATTGTCCCGCGCTTTCGCGCGATCTCAAGAAAGAGGGTGACTACGGGAAAAACGGGAAGAAAGGCTTCGAACAGCTTTCGACCGAACTGCAGCGGAAGTGCTATGTGCTGATCTCCGATTTCCGCTACGACGTGGACAGGGACGGGAACAGACGCGGCTGGGGCAACGCGGAATACGCGACGCCGGAACAGTTCTTCGGACCCGCCTTCCGGGCTTCCGTCTATGCCAAAACGCCGGAGGAGTCCCTGGACGCCGTCGTTTGTTCCCTCATGCGGATCAGTCCCGTTTTCAGGGCGGGAGAGGAAACCGTCCGGAAATGGATCCGGGCATGAGAAGAACGGCTGTCTGCGCGCTCGTGCTCGCCCTGGCCCTGCCCGGATGCGCGGCTGTTCGTCACGCGCCGGTCCCGTACGAAAGCGAAGTGGAGGACATCATGGAAAGCAGAGAAACAGATTCCGCCGGACGTTCCGAGGCGCCGGTTTCGTCATCCGCCGGAAAAAAGGAGTATATTCCGGAAAACAGTGTTTCCTGTCCGCCCGCGGAAGAGCCGCCGGATGCCGGATACCCGGAGGGATTCGTCCTGCTGACGGACGTC
>CACZRJ010000114.1 GCA_902783535.1 uncultured Ruminococcus sp.
AACGATCATCAGAACCGCAGCGAACGCGGTAACCGAATGTTTCATCAAAAACATATACCTCCAGTATACATTTTAATGTGCCATTATATCTCGATTTTTCAAAAAATGCAATAGCGCCTTGCGAATTGCATCTTTCAAATCCGCTTCAAATTTTCAGAAGCTCTTTTTATACAAAAAATAGCACAATCTTTTATCACAAAACCTTGATTTTTTTGGCACCCTATGATATCATAATCACAAGAATTATTCGAGAGAGGTGAGCTATTTGCCGAACGCTGATCCCAATTTCACCACCGATTATGTCGTATCATACAAATGCCCGACATGCGGCTCAAGACTTGCCTTCGACGCTGACTCGCAGCTTTTCCATTGTGCGGCCTGCGACAATTCCTACGATCTGGAGACCGTTTCGAATGCGCAGATCAACTCGGAAACAAGTTTCGACTGGGGCAACTACAACGCAAATCTGAGCGGTGAACAGGTTCAGGGTACCGTTGCATTTATTTGCCAGTCATGCGGTGCTGAAACGATCACTGAAGCGACGACTGCCGCGACGCACTGCCCTTATTGCGGTAACTACGTCGTCGTCGGAGAAAACGTTACCGGTCTGATCAAGCCGAACGCGATCATTCCCTTCAAAATCAACTCCAAAGGGCTTGCGGATCGTATCAAGCAATTCTGTCACGGAAAGAAGCTTCTCCCAAAGAACTTTCTTTCCGAAAACAAGATCAGAGAAGTGCAGGGCATCTATGTCCCCTTCTGGCTCTATTCCTGCAAGGCGGACGGCGCCGCGACTTTCGAAACGACCAGAGTCAGGACATGGACGACATCGAGTTACAACTATACCGAGACCTCATTTTACTACGTGACCTGCGACGGCTCCATGCGATTCGAGAAGATTCCGGTGGACGGAAGTCTCAAGATCGACGACGCTCTGATGGACTCTATCGAGCCGTTTGACTATTCTCAGATGGTCGACTTCGACGCGGCATATCTGTCCGGTTTTTTGGCGGACAGGTTTGACGTCAATGCGGAGGACTCCCTTCCGCGCGCCAGCCAGCGCGTACGCTTCAGCGCAGAAGAAATGTTCCGCTCGTCAGTCAATTCTTATGCGTCGGTCAGAAGGATCAACTCCTTCTTCAACCTGACGGACACCAGCGTGAAGTATGTGCTTCTTCCGGTATATCTGATCGTTTCCCGTTACGGCGATAAGGAATACCGATTTGCCGTAAACGGACAAACCGGGAAAGTTGTCGGCGACCTGCCGATTTCCAAGAAGAAAGTCTTCTTTTACTGGGCGCTCACGGCCGGAATCCTGGCGCTTGTCAGCCTTCTGATCGCGATGCTGCTGTTTTAAGGAGGACGGGACTTATGAAAACGAGAATGAAAAAACATCTCCGCAAAAGTCTGTTCGTCCTCTCGCTTCTGATTCTGCTTGCTCTTTTCGCCGCTTTCACTGTTTCCGCGACGGGATTCCAGCAGTTTCATGACGGGAATGCCCCGCGTATTGTCGACAATGCCGGGCTTTTCAGTGAGGAATTCAAGCAGTCTTTCCTGGCAAAAATCAAAACAGTCCAGGATGAGCTTCAAACCGATTTCGTCATCGTTACGACAAAAGACCTTGAGGGAAAGTATATCCGGGAATACGCCGATGACTATTACGATTACCACGGATACGGCATCGGAAACAAATTCAGCGGCACCCTGATGGTCATTTATATCGATCCGGAAGGGTTCAGCAACAACTGCTGGTACACGTTCACAGGTGACGAAATCAACAGATTCTCGGGAAGAACCGAAGAGATCGCAGAAAAGATCCAGCCGTATTTCAAGGCAAAGGATTTTGCAGGCGGCGTCCAGGCATATCTGGACTATTTCGCATACCACCATCACTGGTACTCCCGGATCACTTTTCTGAAAGTACTGATTGCTCTCGGAATCGGCGTGATCGCAGGATTGATCAGAATCGGCTCAATGAAGAAGAAAATGAAAACGGTCGTGGCGGCTGTCAGCGCCAAGAATTATCTCGCTGAGGGTACTTACGATCTCAGAAACATGAACGAGGTTTTCGTCCGTTCCGTCGTGACCAAAACTGCGCGTGAGCGCTCCAGCTCTTCCGGCGGCGGGCATCATTCCGGATCCAGCGGCGTCAGCCATTCCGGCGGCGGCTTCAGCTTCTGATGAGGTTCCTGCGGTTTCTTGCAAGGATCGGACGCTTTCTGCTGTATTTTCTTCTGGCGCTCGTCTTCCATTGGGAAGGCCTGATTCCGGCCGTATTGCTTCTGATTCTGCATTTCTGGCCCGGGATCCCCATCTACTGGTGCTTCATTGCGCTTGGCTTATGGCTATTGTTCGTCTTTATCCGCATGCTGTTTTTCAGATTCGCGATCAGTTCGTCGCAGGAACCGACGCCTTTCCGGGAAAACAGAAATCCGTATTCGTACATTTCGAACAAGCGACGCGCTTCCGGAAAAGAACCCGGACCCGTGCATTTGCAAAATGTCGATACTTCCCCGTCCGCTGAAAATCCTGATGATTTCTCCGTACCTGACGGGAATGATTTCAGCGGTCAACGAAACACTTTGAATAATATAAAAAAATAAAACACCTAGAAAAGGAGAAAACTATGGGACTTATTCAAGCTGCAGTTGGCGCTCTCGGAGGAACACTCGCAGACCAGTGGAAAGAGTTTTTCTACTGCGATGCTCTTGAAAGTGATGTCCTGATGGTCAAAGGCCAGAAAAGGATCACAAGCCGTTCTTCCAACACCAAAGGAAATGACAACATCATTTCCAACGGTTCCGTGATTGCCGTCGCGGACGGTCAGTGCATGATCATCGTTGAGCAGGGCAAAGTCGTTGAAGTCTGTGCCGAGCCCGGCGAGTTCATTTACGACACGTCTTCCGAGCCTTCCATTTTCGCCGGAAAGCTGGGACAGTCAATCATCAATTCCTTCAAGATTCTCGGACGCCGTTTCACGTTCGGCGGAGACACCGGGAAAGACCAGCGCGTTTACTATTTCAACACCAAGGAAATCACCGACAACAAGTTCGGAACTGCCAACCCTGTTCCCTTCAAGATTGTCATCAACGAGCAACTCGGCTTCAAGCTGTCTGTCGACCTTCGCTTCAACGGCGTCTATTCCTACCGCATCTTTGACCCGATCCTGTTCTATACGAATGTCGCCGGCAACCGTGCAGAAAGCTACAAACGCGAGGACATCGACTCGATGCTGAAAGGCGAACTGATCATGTCGCTTCAGCCGGCCCTTGCCGTCCTTTCCGCACAGGGCGTCTACTACGATCAGATCCCCGCTCATAACAAGGAAGTTCGCGACGCTCTGAACGAAGAGCTGAAAGACGACTGGGGCAAGCGCGGAATCGAAGTTTATTCCATGAACTTCGGCGTTCCTTCCATTCCGGAAGAGCAGCGCAAGAAGCTGACCGAATGGGAAGAAACTTCCATGACGCTGAATCCCAACGTCGGCGCAGCCCGTTATATCGGCGGCACCGTCGACGCGATGAAGACCGCTGCAGGAAACGAAGGCGGAGCCATGAACGGATTCATCGGCATGGGCATGGCAATGAACATGGGCGGCAACAATGCAGCGAACCTGTATGCCATGGGTGCGAATCAGCCCATTGGAAACCAGGCTGACCCGAATGCATGGACCTGCTCCTGCGGCGCTCAGAACACTGGAAACTTCTGCCAGAAATGCGGCCAGCCGAAACCCGCTCCCGCTGCCGGATGGACTTGCTCCTGCGGTCAGGTCAACCAGGGCAACTTCTGCACGAAGTGCGGAGCAAAACGCCCCGCCGGCGCACCGCTGTACCGTTGCAACAAGTGCGGATATCAGCCTGAAGACCCGAACAATCCGCCGAAATTCTGCCCGAACTGCGGAGATCCTTTCGACGCGAACGACATTCAGTAATTCATTTTGAATCAAAAAAGAACAGATATATTAGGAGGAAACAACATGTCTTTTCTTGACAACCTGAAAAAAGCAGCCGGCAATATCGTTGAGAAGGCTTCTCAGGAAAGCAAAGATTTCGTCTTTGAAACGATCCCCACCAATCTCGCAGAGCTGATGGCACGTCCTGAAGCTGACCAGAAAGATCCGTTCGGCGTTGCTGCGCTGACCGTCATTGCGCTGAACATCTATCCTGCGAATCCGGAAGAATGCTTCAAGATGATGGAATTCCTGAACGGACCGAACGGCTTCTCGAACATGGACAAATCGTTCATGAAAGACCGTTTCTCCCAGAACGGTGACTCCACGCCCCGTTCCTATTTCCACGGAACGACTCCCGCAAACAGCTACGAACCGACCGAGCCCTACACGATCACCGTGAAAACGACGCCGCATTCTCACGACGTCGGAGAAGGCTACATCACGCTGTACCTCCAGTCTTCCGGAGCAGATTCCATTCGTCCGATCACCTTCCGTACGCAGCCCTCGACCGGAAAATGGTTCCTGCATGCTGATTCCTGGCATGGTCTTCTTGCCGGCATCCGCAAACCCGCGAACGAGAATCCCTGGGCATAAGTTTCGCATTCATCCAATACAAAACGGACCCGTTCAATCGAGCGGGTCCGTTTTTTACGGAGTTGTAAGTCAGATTCTGGATACGCCTGTTTCGTGCGCTGCGCGGATGACCGCATCGGCGACGACACGGGCGACATCTTTGTTCAGAGCTGACGGAATGATATTGGTTTCGGAAAGTTCGCTGTCCGGAATCAGTGACGCCAGTGCAAAAGACGTTGCAACTTTCATCTCCTCGTTGATTCTGGAAGCGCGGCAGTCCAGAGCGCCGCGGAAGATTCCGGGAAACGCGAGCAGATTGTTGATCTGGTTTGGATAGTCGGACCGGCCGGTCCCGACGATTCTCGCGCCGCCTTCCAAAGCGAGATCAGGCATGATCTCCGGCGTCGGGTTCGCCATAGAGAATACGATCGCGTCGTGGTTCATGGTGGAGATCATTTCCTTGGTGACCGTGTTGGGAGCAGATACGCCCACGAAAACGTCGGCGCCTTTCAGCGCGTCGGCAATCCTACCGGATCTGTCTTCGCCATTCGTGAGTCTTGCCATCTCGGCGGTCGCCGGATTCAGATGCGGATGTTTGCTGCAGAGGATGCCGTCGATATCGCACATGATAATCTTTTTAGGGTCAACGCCCATGCGGATCAAATGCTTCGCGATGGAGATCCCTGCAGCGCCGGCGCCGCTCATGGCGACGCGAATATCCCCGATGGACTTCCCCACGATCTTCAGTGCGTTCAGCATTGCAGCAGCAACGACGATTGCAGTCCCGTGCTGGTCATCGTGGAACACGGGGATATCACAAAGTTCGATCAGACGTTTTTCGATTTCAAAGCATCTGGGAGCTGCGATGTCCTCAAGATTGATCCCGCCGAACGAACCGGAAAGAAGATAAATCGTTCTGACGATCTCATCGACATCCTTTGACTTGATGCAGAGCGGAAACGCGTCAACATCGGCAAATTCCTTGAACAGGAGGCATTTCCCTTCCATGACGGGCATGCCGGCTTCCGGGCCGATGTCTCCAAGTCCGAGGACAGCGGTACCGTCCGTAATGACTGCGACGAGGTTGTTTCTGCGTGTCAGCTCATAGGATTTGCTCAAGTCTTTCTGAATCTCCAGACAGGGCTCAGCCACGCCGGGCGTGTATGCGAGAGAAAGATCTTCCCGCGAATTGACGTGAATGCGCGGAACAACTTCTATTTTGCCGTTCCACTCATAATGCTTTTTCAGCGATTCCTCACGAATGCCCATCTTCCGATTCCTCACTTATTCTTCCCAAGGGAAAACGTAATTCTTCAGGCCGAGTTCGTCACGCACGGCAACAAGTTCTTTCTGGACTGCATCGTTGATCGGAACGCCGGCGCGGCGCGCCATGCGGACATCGAATTCCTTCTCGCCTGCAGTATAGATGCGTTCAGCTCCGGGCGCCTTTTCGGAAGCGCGGAGCGCACGGCAGATGTCGCCGGCCGTCTTACGGAATGTGCACTCGCCCATGAAGTGATCCGTATCGATTGCGAAGAAGAAATGACCGAGGTGGAACATCTTCTTGGAACCGTCCTCATTCAGACCGGAAAGCATTTTCATGAACGGACCGCCGGTCAGAGCGGCTGACAAAATCTCGACAGTAGCGGCATATCCGTATCCCTTGTATCCGGCGAGTTCCTCCCCTGCGCCGCCGAGCGGGCAGAGGGCGGCCTGACCGTTGTTCAGTTCTTTCAGGATCGCGACGGAGTCCGTGTGATATTTGCCGTCTCTTCCGATGACCTGGCCTTCCGGCGTAGGTTTCCCAAGACGTGCGTAATACTCGATTTTTCCGCGCTGAACGATGGATGTGGCGCAGTCGAGAATAAAGTCAAACGGCTCGTCCGTAGGAAGTCCGAAAGTCAGAGGGTTGGTACCCATCATGTTTTCAACGCCGAACGTCGGTGCAATCGACGGGCGCGCGTTGGTACCCGTGATACCGATACAGCCCATGCGCGTCGCCATCGTCGCGTAATATCCGGCGATCCCGTAATGGCAGGAATTCTGGACTGCGACGCCGCCCATGCCGTATTTTTTCGCTTTTTCGATCGCCATGCTCATTGCCTTATGGCCGACGACCTGACCCATGCCGTCTCCGCCGTCGAGCACCGCAGTGGTTTCGGTTTCTTTCAGCACTTTGATGTTTGTAACAGGATGCTGGATCCCGGCTTTGATACGGTCGATGTAGATCGGCTTGAAGCGGTTGACGCCGTGGGATTCGATGCCTCTCTTGTCGCTTTCCAGCAGAACGTCGGCACAGATGACAGCGTCCTCTTTCGGAACGCCGTACCCGACGAAAGCATCGATAACGAAGTTGGTGATCGTTGTCCAGTCGACAACATTGTTTTTGGTGGCCATTTTTATCTCCTTGTTAACTGCGGTTTCCCGCTTTTATTGTTTTCATTTCAAACGATCATACGGAAGAATGAAGAGAAGCGCCAGAAGAACGGAAATCAGGACGATCGAAAGGATCACGCCGATCATTCCGAG
>CACZRJ010000115.1 GCA_902783535.1 uncultured Ruminococcus sp.
GTCCCCACGAAATAGATCACAAGAAATTCACCCGCATAAAGCAGGAACGAGGAAAACGGGATGACCGCGTTCCAGATGAGTTCGTTCTTCTTGCTCGTTTCGGCGATGCGCTTCGCGCAGACGTCGAACCGCTCGTATTCCCTGTCTTCGGTTCCGAAGACTTTCACTTCGCGAATGCCCGAAAAAACGTCGTGAAGCATGTTGTTCGCGTCGCTGTCGAGCTGCCATTCGCGGTGATAGATCCGGTGTGTCAGCCGGTTGACGGAATAGAACAAAAGCACGAGGAACGGGACGGGAAGGATCACGAAAGCCGTCAGTTTCCAGTCCGTGGAAAGCAGAATGATCAAAATCGCGACGAGCATGACAGACTGCTGCAGCAGCGTCGGAAGAATGTTGATCAGGAAGCGTCTGAGCTGCTCCGTATCGCCCGACAGGCGGGTAATCAGTTCGCCCGGGCTTCGCTTCGTGACCCCGGCGAGCGACAGCGACTGCACCTTCCCGAACAGCACGCCTCGGATGCGGACGATGATATTGGCGCTCGCCTTCGCCGTGATCAGGTGCCTGGCGGAATTGACTCCGGCGTTCAGCAGTCCGAAGAACGCCATGGCCGCGACGACGGCCAGCAGTCCCGCAAAGGTTCCTTCAGAAAGTCCGAGCCACCCGGCGGCGTCTGCGACCCATCCCCGGGCGCCTCCCGCGACGGGCTGAAGAAAGCCGTCCACGAGAAACGACTGCAGACGCGGCGTCAGAACGCCGATGCCCGAGCCGAGCAGGAGAAGGAGCCCTGCGCCCACGAGAAGCCTCGAATCGCCTTTCGCGAATCCGGCCATGCGGCGCAAAAGTTTTTTCTTGTCAACGCAGTGCGTGCAGACCGTGCTTCCCTTCGGATACGGACGTCCGCACTTCGGGCAGCGGCCGGCTTTCTTTTCCGGGACTTCCTTTCCGCTGCGGAGCGCTTCGAGTCCCGCAACGGCGCTCTCAAAAGAGGAAAAGTCCCTCATATCCGAACGGAACAGCTCGATGTCCGTCCCGTCCTTTTCGGATTCGGCCGAAACGACGCCGACGCCGCGTTGAAGGCGGATGGTTCCGAGGTCGGACAGGCGGTATTCGCAGGCGGTCTCCCCCGAAACGACGATCAGTTTTTCACTGTCCGCCGCTCCGGCGCCCCAGACGGACTCGTTCCTGCCGTTCAGATTGATGTCGAAGCTGACCGGCGGCTTTTCCGGGAATCCGCCGGATGCGCGTTCTCTCGCGCGTATCAGTTCCGGCGCGTCCCGCTTCTTTTTCTTTTTAAAGCCTTCTGTTTTCATTTTTACTCAAAGATACAATTCGATCTTGCGGTAACTTTTTGGATCCAGCGCGAGCACGTCCGTGATCTGGTAGCGGTTCCCGTCGACGTCCGTCAGGACGATGCCGTTTTCTGTATTGTGGATCAGATTGCGATAGGTGTCCTGCATCGTAAAGGAGAACTTCCCGTGATCGGTGTCGACTTCCCAGTATGAAAATCCGAGCTTTTCTTTCAGCGAACGGATCTTCGATATGGTGCGGACGAGATATTTTCTGTCGAGTTCCGCCTTCAGCGCCTCCAGTTCCTCCGGCTGTCCGGAAAACTCCGAAAGCGCACGGATGATCCCGTATTCTCTCCGCTCCTTGTCCAGGACGGAAATGAATTCATCGGGCGCGTCAAAAGGAAACGCGCGGTGAAGGAAGACGCGCGGAAACTCCTGCCAGACGGGTTCTCCCGGCTCATCCTTTTCCAGGTCGTCTTTCACGGGCGGCAGGAACGCCTTCATCCCGAGGAATCCGTTTTCCGTAGAAAAGAAATGGCTGTTTTCCGGCGTCAGATATGTCATTTCGGCAAAATCCAGATAATTGTCCGGACGGTTCCCGTTCATGACTGCGCTCTCCTTTCCAACCGGCTTCGATGACTTTTCGGAAAAGCCGCCGGTCTGTTGACAAAATGCGTTCCGTTTGCTATAATGCGGGAAAATAATCGATAGTATTATACTATTCGCTTCTTGCTTTTGCAAGTCAAAATATCCAAAAACCAGGAGAGTTGCTATGGCAGACAAAAAAATGGTCGAATCCATCACTTCAATGGATACCGACTTTGCGCAATGGTATACCGACGTCGTCCGGAAAGCGGAGCTTGCGGACTACTCCGGCGTCAAGGGATGCATGATCATCCGTCCCTACGGGTACGCCATCTGGGAAAACATTCAGAAAGACCTCGACCGCCGATTCAAGGAACTCGGGCATGAAAACGTCTACATGCCGCTCCTGATCCCGGAGAGCCTTCTGCAGAAGGAAAAAGACCATGTCGAAGGATTCGCTCCCGAGTGCGCCTGGGTGACCGTCGGAGGCGAGAACGAACTCAGCGAGCGCCTGTGCATCCGCCCGACGTCCGAGACGCTCTTCTGCGAACATTTCCGGAACGTCATTCATTCCTACAGAGATCTTCCGAAACTGTATAACCAGTGGGTCAACGTCGTCCGCTGGGAAAAAACGACGCGCCCGTTCCTGAGAACGTCCGAGTTCCTGTGGCAGGAAGGGCACACGATGCACGCGACCGAAGAAGAAGCGCGCAAAGAAACTCTCACGATGCTGAAGGTCTATGAGGATTTCTTCCTGGAAACGCTTGCGATCCCTGCCGTCGTCGGCCGCAAAACGGAAAAGGAAAAATTTGCCGGCGCGATGGAAACCTACACGATCGAGCCCATGATGCACAACGGCGTCGCGCTCCAGGGCGGCACCTCCCACTACTTCGGGGACGGTTTTGCCCGCGCTTACGACATCACGTTCACGGACAGAGACAACAAGGTCAAATATCCGCATCAGACCTCCTGGGGCGTATCGACGCGCATGATTGGCGCGATCATCATGGCGCATGGAGACGACAACGGCCTGATCCTGCCCCCGAAAGTCGCTCCGATCCAGGTTGTCCTGATTCCCGTTCAGATGCAGAAACCCGGCGTTCTGGAAAAAACCGCCGAAGTTGCGGACAAACTCCGCAGGGCGGGCATACGCGTCAAACTTGACGACTCGGACAACTCCCCCGGATGGAAGTTCTCCGAATACGAGATGAAAGGCGTCCCGGTCCGGCTTGAACTCGGTCCGAGAGACATCGAAAACAATTCCTGCGTGCTCGTATCGCGCGTATCCAGAGCCAAAACATTTGCATCCCTCGACAATGTCGTATCCGAAGTCGAGACGATGCTCGCGTCCGTGCAGGAAGAACTCGTTCACCGTGTCCGCGAAAACGTCGCGTCCAAGACGTCGACCGCGGCGAATTACGATGAATTTCTCGACTGCGCCGCCAACCGTCCCGGATTCATCAAGGCGATGTGGTGCGGAGATTCCGCCTGCGAAGACAAACTCAAGGACGTCACGGGCGGTGTCAAATCACGGTGCATTCCCTTCAACGAAGAGAAGATCTCCGACGTTTGCGTATGCTGCGGACGTCCCGCGAAGCACATGGTCATCTGGGGCCGCCAGTACTGATCCGCCGGCCCTGCACCAAGGATTGAAAAACTGCTTGCCCGAACGGCATTTGCCGGTTGGACAAGCAGCTTTTTTCAATGAATATTGGATCTTCGCACGGTCTTCGTCTTGTTCGGTATTTCCGAAGGTTTCGGCGTGATCTCGCCGGCTTTTGTCAAGGCGATCTTCGTGAGAAGCGGTCCGACGATTTCATAAATCAGGACGGAGAAAAGAACAATATTTCGGATAAGCGACCCGCATCCGGGAAGCGCCTGGGCTGTGATCGTCATTCCCAGTGCGACTCCGGCCTGCGGAAGCAGCGTCATGCCGAGGTATTTTTTTACCATAGGGTCGCATTTCATGAACGAAGAGGAAATACCTGCGCCGATCATCTTTCCGAAAGACCGGGAAATAATATATGCCGCTCCGATTCCGACGATGGCAAGATTCGTCATGACGTTCAGTTCCAGTTCCGAGCCGGAGATCACGAAGAACAGAATGAACAGGGGTACCGTCCACTTGTCGCATCTTTCCATCAGTTCCTCCGAAAAATCGCACATGTTGCAGAAAACGGTTCCCAGCATCATGCAGGAAAGCAGCGGAGAGAAAGATACGGAAACAGAGCCGATGTCAAAATGTGCGAGCGAGATGCCGGCTGTCACGAATACGAACGTGATCGAGATGGCCAGACGTTTGGAGTTCGAATGGAAGAACCGTTCCGCAAACGTGAAAAGCAGTCCCATCGTCAGCCCCAAAACCAGCGAAAGAACGATTTCCAGAAGCGGCTCAACGACCGTCGAAATGACATTCAGTTCGCCGGAGGTCATGGACTGGGCGATCCCGAAGGAAATCGAAAAGATGATCAGACCGACTGCGTCGTCCAGAGCGACAACGGGAAGGAGCATTCTCGTTACGGGACCGTCCGCTTTGTACTGACGGACGACCATCAGCGTTGCGGCAGGGGCAGTCGCGGCTGCGATCGCTCCAAGTACGATCGCCGCTTCGAGCGGCAGGATATCCGGCATCAAGAAATGCAGCCCGATCAGGCACGCGTCCACACAAACGGTCGCAACGGCGGCCTGAAATACGGCGACGACAACAGCCTGCCTGCCGATTTTTTTCAGTTGAGAAAGCCGGAATTCGTTTCCCATGGCGAACGCGATGAAACCAAGCGCCACGTCAGAGAGAACATTCATTTTCTCAACGGATTCCAGTGAAGTAAAGCCGATTCCTTCGATTTGAAGGAGTCCGAGCCCGAACGGCCCGATCAGAATTCCGGCGATCAAATATGCAGTGACGTCCGGCAGCCCGAGCTTTTTGGTCAGACGCGTCATCAGGAGACCGGCTACAAGCGCGATCGACAGTGACGATAAAATGGTGATTTCCATATGATTTTTGAATTCGCTCCTTCCGCATCGAGAGATGCATCGCCGATATCACGACCCGGCTCCACATTGTTATACATTCACAAAGCGAAAAAAACAATCTCCAATTCAAACAATTTTTTGACAGTTTTTATCCGGATTTGATTCAAAATACCAACTGAACTCATTTGACTGCCGCCCGTAAAGTGAGCCGGTGGTCCGGCACTGCCATCAGTTTTTCGAAAATGATGAATATAAGCCGGCAACGCTTGTTAAAAACTCAAAATGAGACCGACGTGGAAGTTTAGGGCTCCGCGTTTTCATAGGCAAAACTCTCATCCCACGATTAAAAACACGGGTGTTCCCGGCAAGTATAAAACATAGAACCATTTACAATCCTCATAGAGAAAACCCCTTTTGCCCTGGTAGGCAAAGGAGGTTTCTTTGATGTCTAAAACCGTGTAAAAGGTACAAATCCATAGAAAGGCCGCGTAAAAG
Source organism: uncultured Ruminococcus sp. (assembly GCA_902783535.1). GTDB lineage: Bacteria > Bacillota > Clostridia > Oscillospirales > CAG-382 > Coliplasma. Next base: position 5,343 of record CACZRJ010000115.1, read on the forward strand.
AGCACCGGCGGGATGCTCGACAAACCGGAATTGGTCGTTATTGCTTTAATCCTTCATTCCTAAAAGCAGATCAAGTTTTTCGAACTCGACAGATTCAAAAATCTCTTTTTCAAACATCTTTCCGTTTTTCCAATATGTACGAAGAACATACGGTTTGAAATTGACATCAGCGGGCGTCGATTTTATAACGCGATATTGATCGTCGATGATCTCTATTGCGCTGCAATTAGAAACCGAAAGCCCGACTTTATCAATATGTTTCAAACTGTTGATCTCGCTCTCGCGTTTTCCTTCTTTGTTGCAATGCGGTGAGAAATAAGCGTCAACAAACCCTAAGCCAGGGATCTGATTGACTTTGGCATCTTTATATCCCGGCACATCTGTGTTTCCCAAAGCAAACCAGCAAATCGCGCCTGCGGATACACCGCACATGACTTTTCCCGTTTCCCATGCGTCTTTCAGAAGAGTATCAAAACCTGTTCTCCGCCATAGTTCGATCATTGCGACAGTATCGCCGCCGCCTTCATAGATGACATCTGCCCATGCAACTGCATTTTTCGCCTTTTCAAAATCATCTATTATTTCAGATGCTTTCAGCCACCTGAAATCACAACCGAGCATATCGCTGTATATTCTGTGAATCGTTTCGTAATACCTTAGTTCATACGCATAGCCAAAGGAGATTTGTGCATGCGCAAGAAACAGTACGCGCGGCTTCTTCTTATCTGTCAGCCTAATAATCTCTTTATCTATTTCAGCTAATTCATACGGCAGTTTTTCACCCTTACTGTTGATCCTGCCGTTTTCACCGCCGCCTATGGCAACGATTTTTCTAATCGTCTTACTCATCACGGCACCTCTGCGAATCCCGATTTATCAATTCTATTATACTTGAATGCGCGTGTATTTCAATCTTTTACAAAGAACCCTCTTTTGCCTTGGTAGACAAAAGAGGTTTCTTTGATGGCGCGGAAGGAGAGATTTGAACTCTCGCGCCGGTTACCCGACCTACACCCTTAGCAGGGGCGCCTCTTCACCGCTTGAGTACTTCCGCATTTCGGTGAAATATCTTTTATTGATAAATGGCGGAGGGAAAGGGATTCGAACCCTTGTGGGCTTTCGCCCAAACGGTTTTCAAGACCGCCTCGTTATGACCGCTTCGATATCCCTCCGTAGCGGTTGCCAAGTGACACATCTCATGTCAGCCTGTGCAGAATAGCACAGTTTTTCCGTTTTGTCAAGTGCCATCAACAGTCTTTTCGCACATTTGTCAGATGACAGGTGAAAAGATCGGAGACTGAAAAGCAGTTACAAAATAAGTGGCAAACATAACTGATCTCCATGAAAAACAAAAAAGGATTGCAGACTATTTCAGCACAGCAATCCTGTTCTGGTGGAGCCTAGGGGATTCGAACCCCTGACCCCAACACTGCCAGTGTTGTGCGCTCCTAAAACATCCGGTCACGCATCCACAATCCTGCGTTTTGCTGATACTTTGCGTTTTATTCGTGGAATACCGCTTTGATACTTTGCGTTTTATCAGATAAAAATCGAGTTTGCATCTTGCGTTTTATCAAAAACCGTTGTATAATACGGACAAAGATGAAATGAAGGATGTGGCTTTTTGTGGAAATAAACCGCAAAATATATGATAAGCTTTGCGAATGGAAAAAGCCTGCGAACGGTGAAAAGGCGCTGCTTATCGAGGGCGCGCGCAGGATAGGCAAATCGACCGTGGCGGAAGAGTTCGGCAAACAGGAATACAAGTCGTATATCCTGATCGACTTCAATAAAGCGAGCAAAAAGATACGTGGTCTGTTTGACGATATGACGAACCTCGATATCTTTTTCCAGTCGCTTTCGCTTGAATACAATACCCGGCTGTACCGCAGGGAAAGTCTTATTATATTCGACGAGATCCAGAAATTCCCCAAAGCGCGCGAGGCGATAAAATATCTGGTGGCGGACGGCAGATTCGACTATCTCGAGACCGGATCGCTGATTTCAATAAAGGAAAACGTGGAGAATATCACAATCCCTTCGGAAGAGCGCAAGATCCGTATGTACCCGCTGGATTTTGAAGAGTTCGCCGCCTA
>CACZRJ010000116.1 GCA_902783535.1 uncultured Ruminococcus sp.
CCTGTGGCTGAACAAGCCGCACATCGGGACCGACCTGCTCCGGAAAGTGATCGTCAATATGCGCGAAGAGATCCTTTCGCTCGGCGGAGAGGTCCGCTTCCGCGCGAAAGCGGAAAAACTGCTGCTGAAAGAACAGGAAGACGGAACGGCGTCCGTTTGCGGGCTGCTGCTGGAAAGCGGAGAGAAGCTGAAAAGCGGGACCGTCGTGATGGCGGTCGGACACTCGGCGCGGGACACGTTCCGTTCGCTCCGGGAGCAGAAGGTCCCGATGGAGAAAAAGCCTTTCTCCGTCGGCGTCAGGATCGAGCATCTGCAGAAGTCCGTCGACATGTCGCAGTACGGCGCCGAAAACAGTTCGCGATTCCTGCCGCCTGCGGATTACAAACTCGTCTGCAGGACTCCTTCCGGCAGAACGGTCTACACCTTCTGCATGTGCCCCGGCGGCGTTGTTGTCCCGGCCGCTTCGGATCCGGACGGCGTCGTGACGAACGGCATGAGCTTTCACGCGCGGGACGGGGAGAACGCGAATTCGGCGCTCCTGTGCGAAGTGAAGCCGGAAGACGTTCCGGGAGACCTGTTTTCCGGCGTCCGCTTTCAGGAAGAACTCGAAAAAACCGCGTTTTCCGCCGGCGGCGGGATGCACCGCGCGCCCGCGCAGACGGTCGGGGATTTTCTGAACGGCAGAAAAACGGAAGTTTTCGGCCGGGTCAGACCGACTTACGCGCGGGGCGTGACGGGATGCAGAATGGAGGACGTCCTTCCGCAATTCGTGACGGACGCGCTGAAGGAGGCGCTGCCCGCGCTCGGAAAAATGCTGCGCGGATTCGACGATCCCGACGCCGTTCTGACGGCCGTGGAAAGCAGGACGACGTCGCCGGTCCGCATCCTGCGCGGGGAGGACGGACAGTCGCCCGTCCGGGGACTGTATCCCGTCGGAGAGGGCGCCGGGTACGCCGGAGGCATCGTTTCCGCGGCGGTCGACGGACTGACATGTGCGGAGCGGATCCTGTCAGGCGGGCAACCTCATGCCGGAAAAACCTTAGTTCCGTGAAAAAAGTTGCATTGGCGCCACAAATGTGATAAACTGTATGCAAGCATCGGGGAAGGGAACTGATCGACAGCACGTTTCCGTCCGACCGAAACCCGAATACATAAAACCGTTTTTTGGAGGTCTTTAAGATCATGAAGAAAGTATTCATCGCCATCCTCGCTGTCCTGATCCTCACGAGTCTTGCGGCCTGCAGCTGCGGCAAGCCCGGAGCGAACAGCACGGACACATCCGTCAACGCCCCTTCCGACAGCCAGCCGGCCGGAAATGAATCCGCAGGCGGCGACGCTTCCCAGAACAGCAGCCCGGTATCGGAACCCGCAAAACTCACCGGCAAGCTCAATCTCATTGATCTCGACGACAGGGACCCGTCCGTCCTGCGCGGCGTGATCCTCACAGGGAATCAGGTCGGCACGGCGGAATTCAACAGCAGAGAGTCTTCCCTGACCGACGTCCGCTGCATTTTCGACCTGAACGAATGGATCGAATTCTATCCGGATACCGACAAGGAGTACGCTCTTCGCGTATGGGTCCTCAAGCACCGCGACGATCAGGAGTACTACAATACCTGCAAGTTCTCCGATCTGATGCCGAACTTTGCAAGTTACTGCGATCTGCATTATCCCGCGGACGAGGATAATCCGGATGAATATCCATGGGGCAGCTTCTATCTGAATGGGACTGAATGCGAACCCGGCTATTACGATTTCGTTTTCACTTACGAAGGGAAAGCGATCGCCGTCCTGCTGACCCGCTTCTATGACCAAAGTGAGCTCGGCAACAAATCCGACGCCGAACTGGAAGCGCTGATGCGCGAATAGACGAAGCCGTGCTTGAAGAACGTTTCATGCGGCTCGTCGAAGAAAACGGCGGCTTTGAGTATGCTCAGGCGTACCGAAACGATGTCGATCTGATCCTCGGCGGCAAAGGCGGCACCTTCTGGTGTGTCCTGATGAAAAAAGGCAAAGTCACGGAGTCCTGCATCGGGACATGCAAAGGCGGCGGTTGGGAAGACGTCTTTGTCAAGGGCAGCGGCGCAAATCAGAAGACGAAAGCCGCGCCTCCCGGCAGCACGATCCGAAAGATCGCCGAAAAGGCGTATCTCTGCCAGAGCGAGACCTGGGTCACGCGGCGCACGCCGAAACCGGTCGAGGACGCGCATCCGCACTATCATTACGTGTACGGCTTCGGCGACAAGGGGCTCGACGTATCGGTGAAATACGGGGTGACCATCGGCTACAACGATCTGAAGGACGCAGACGCGGCCTTCCATCTGAGATATCTGTACACGGGGAAAGACGTCGAACTGCCGTAGCCGTTCCTATTCATATTAGAAAAAACAGCGCCTGCAAGCGAGCAGGCGCTGTTTTGAACGATACGGATCACAGAAGGACGATGCCGGCCCGCTCGCAGGAAGCGCGGGTGGCCGGATCCCAGATGCTGGACTGCACTTCTCCGATGTGCGCGCATCCGATCATCAGCATGCACAGGCGGGACTGGCCGATGCCGCCGCCGATCGTCAGCGGAAGTTCCCCGTTCAGAAGGGCTTTGTGGAAGGGATACGATCTTCTGTCATCGCATCCGGAGGCCGTCAGCTGTCTGTCGAGGGAGTCGCTGTCGACGCGGATGCCCATGGAAGAGATCTCCAGGCTGCGCTGCAGGGTGTCGTCCCAGTACAGCAAGTCTCCGTTCAGCGACCAGTCGTCGTAGTCCGGCGCGCGGCTGTCGTGCGGCTTTCCGGATCTCAGCTTTCCGCCGATCTGCATGATGAAGACGGCGGAATCGCGGTGGGCGCAGCAAAGAAGCGTTTCTCTTTCGGAAGACGTTTTGTCCGGATACATGTCTTCCAGCTCCTGGGAGGTTATGAAAAGGACGCGGCGCGGAAGGTCCGCCTTCAGAACTGGGAATTCGATCTTCAGCATCTCGTTCGTGACGTAAATGCAGTTCGCGATCCGCTGGACGGTATCCTTCAGATAGTCCGTGGTCCTGTTCTCGCGGAGAATGACTTTTTCCCAGTCCCACTGGTCGACGTAGACGGAATGGACGTTGTCGACCTCTTCGTCGCGGCGGATGGCGTTCATGTCCGTCACGAGCCCGTTGCCCGGGAAGAATCCGTAACGGTCCAGAGCGTACCTTTTCCACTTCGCGAGCGAGTGAACGACCTGACCTTCTTCGCCGACGTCGGGAATGTCGAACGAGACAGGCCGTTCGTATCCGTTCAGGTTATCGTTCAGTCCGGACGCTTCCTCCACGAAAAGAGGGGCGGAAACGCGCTTCAGATTCAGGGAACGGCACAGACTGTTCTGAAACCCGGTCTTGATGAATTCGATGGCGCGCTGCGTTTCATACAGCGAAAGGGGATTCTTGTATCCCTCGGGAACGATGCAGGATGACATGTTCTCCCTCCTTCTCGGAAAGATTTCGGAAAGATTTC
>CACZRJ010000117.1 GCA_902783535.1 uncultured Ruminococcus sp.
AGAACATGTTGGCTTGATAGGCTTGTAATCATACTATCATCTCGAACAGACAAAGTCAAGAGGACTGGGGTATAGGTCGGCGTCAACTTTCGCCGCGTCTTCCGTTCCTTCCGGCCCGCTTTTTTGCGTTCTTTTTCGCTTACGGTCTTGCAGTTTGTTTTCGTTTGTGATATGATTTTCGGAAGAAAGAATGCGGATTCCGGCCGCGCGGACGCTCTTCCGGCGCGGGCCGCTTTCCGGGAACGGAGTTAATATATGGAACAGCTTCATCACATTCCCACGAGAACCCGCTTCGCTTCCGCTCTGTCGCGTTTGCTCTGCGCGCTTTTGTGCGTGCTGATCCCGGTCTGCGTTTCCGCGGCGTGCGGCGCGGGAACACCGGGCGAATCCGTCCCGGCTCCGGCAGACAGTTCCGCGCAGGACCTTTCGCTTCCTTCCTCGGAAGCGGAGAAACCCGAATCCAGTATCGCAGAGGAGGTCTCAGAAATGGAAAGCACCGCCGACCCGAACATGGTCCCGCTCCCCGACGACGCGCAGATCTTCACGAATCTCGATTACAAAAACACCGGAAAAATGGGCGACAACGACGGTCCCGCCGTCTGCTATTACACCAGGCAGGGATACAAGAAAGCCTCGATGGACGTCCTCTTCAGCCAGCTGAAGATCAACACGGTCCGGAAAGACAGAAAATTCGTCAACGCGTACATTTTCCTCGGCTGCGACATCTACATGGGCGGCTGGGTGAACTGCTTCGACACCGGTTTCTGCTGGTCGGGCGCGAATCCCGCATGGCATCTCTTCTACAACATTTACGACACCGGGGACACGAAACAGAAAAAATGGTTTGAATCGTCCGTCCGGCTCAGCCCCGACCACGACTACCGGCTGACGCTCGACACGTCCGAAGAGGACGGCAAGGCGACGATCGTCATTTACGACATCACCGACGAAAAGGAAGCGGACCGCAAGACGTTCTCCGTGAACCATCTGAAAGCCGACGGATCGAACACCGCGTATCTGATGGACTTCGCGCTCGACTATCCCGACAACGTCCGGATGGATCCCGACGGAAAGCCGACCGAGGACTGGGAGAAGATCACGCTGTACAATTCGGACCGCAACCTGTACATGCGGAACCTGCTGGTCCGGAACACGGCCGTGCTTCCGTCCGGCGCCGAAGAAATGATCCCCTGGACGTCCGACCTCAACAGCGCCCGTTCCCTCTGGCCGGACAAATCCCTGAAACAGGTCGACTACAAGTGCACCTGGCTGATGGAGCTTCCGTCCGAAAACGGACTGAGCTTCCGCGTCGACCTGGACATGAACCGGCACGAAGAGCAGTGAACGCCGTGAACGCATCCGTGCCCTGCTCTCCGGAAAAGATCACTCCTTCCGTCCTCGAAAGGCTCCTTCCCCGCCCGGAAGACTCCCACAAAGGGACGTTCGGCACGCTCACCATGCTTTGCGGCTCGCCCATGATGCCCGGCGCGGCGGCGCTTGCCGCGTACGGAGCCCTGCGGAGCGGCGTCGGCCTCGTCCGGATCGCCTGCCCCGCGGAAGTCAGGACCGTTCTGCAGGCCAGACTGGCGGAACCCGTCTGGATCCAGCCGGAATCCTGCGCGGACGGAAAAAGCACCGCCTTTCTCGCCGGCTGCGGCCTCGGCCGCTCCTCGGACGGTCTGCTCCGGTCGCTCCTTCCCCGGATCACCTGTCCTTCCGTATTTGACGCGGACGCGATCAGATTTTTAGCGTCCGACCTGCCGTTTCTCCGCTCGCTGGGGGCGCCGTTCATTCTGACGCCGCACCCCGGAGAGTTCTCCGCCCTGACCGGGCTGTCCGCGGAAGAGATCCGTTCCTCCCGGGAACGCCTGGCGTCCGAATTCGCTTCCTCCTTCCGGTGCACGCTCGTTCTCAAAGGACACCGGACGGTGGTCGCTCTGCCTGACGGGCGGACGTTCGTCAACGAAACGGGTTCATCGGCGCTCGCGAAAGGCGGAAGCGGAGACGTCCTCGCCGGACTGATCGCCTCTCTGCTCGCGCAGGGACAAGACTGCGCCGACGCGGCGATGATCGGCGTCTACGTCCACGGACTCGCCGGAGACCTTCTTGAAAAGAAATACGGGCCGCGCGGAGTCCTCCCGAGCGACCTTCCCGCCGTGTTCGGCAGGATCCTGAACCATCCGAAAACAACCGAAAGCGAGGCAGAATGCCTGTGACAACTCAGCGCGTCCGGGTCCAGGTCGACCCGAAGATCCTTCTACATAATTACGAACTCATCAAACGCACCGTTCCGGACGGCTGCGGCGTCATCGCAGTCGTCAAGGCGGACGCCTACGGACACGGCGCCGTCGGCGTATGCAAACTGCTTCACGAAGCGGGCTGCGGGTACTTTGCCGTCGCCTGCATCGAGGAGGCCGTGTGGCTGCGCGACAACGGCGTCGAGGGGAACATCCTCATCCTCGGCAACACCGACCCGTCCTACGCGGAGCAGCTTTGCGATCTGGACCTCATCCAGACGATGGACTCCGCCGAATACGCCCGCGCGCTTTCCGCGCGGATCCCGTCCGGGAAGACCGTCCGTGTGCACGTCAAGATCGACACGGGCATGTCCCGTCTCGGCATCTACTGCCACCGTCCGGAAGACATCCCGTTTGCGGCGGACACGGTCGCTTCCGTCGTGCGGACCGAAGGCCTCTCCGTCTGCGGCATATTCACGCATTTCGCTGACAGCGACGGTCCCTCCAGAGACTTTACGCTGCAACAGTTCGCGGCTTTCAAGGGGCTGCTGGACGAACTCGAGTCCAGAAAGATCGACGTCGGACTGCGTCACTGCTGCAACAGCGCGGCCATCCTGCGTTTCCCCGAGATGCATCTGGACATGGTCCGCGCTGGCCTGATCCTTTACGGTCTGCTTCCGTCTCCGGAGTGCGAAAACATCGGACTCCGCCCGGCAATGAAACTCATCGCGCGCGTTTCCGCCGTACGCAGGATCCGCGCCGGCGACACCGTTTCCTACGGATGCGCCTACAAAGCGGAAAAGGATATGACGATCGCGGTCCTCTCCATCGGATACGCCGACGGGCTGCCGCGCATGCTTTCCGGCAACCTCACCGTCAACGTCAACGGCGCGGAGGTGCCGCTCATCGGGCGGATCTGCATGGACCTCTGCATGGCCGACGTGACCGGGATCCCCTGCGAAGCGGGAGACGAAGCAGTCGTCTTCGATTCGGCGGAAAAGATCGAGGAGATCGCCGCGAAACTCGGGACCATCAACTACGAAGTCATCTGCCTGCTCAAGAAGCGTGTCGCGCTGGAATACAAAAACGGGGAAAACTGACCTTCCGATGCTGTTTTTCCGTCAGAAAAGGGCTGTTTCAAAACCTGACATTTCAGTCAGGAACTTAAGCGGCTCTTTTTTCTTTTTTTGCTTGCCGGGAACATCCGTGGTTTTCATCGCGGAACGAGATGAAAACTTAACATCCGGACATTTGCATGTAATTATGAAGAAACATATGCAAATGATTTGAGCGTCAAAAGGGCATCTGTGAAGACGCGGCACACCGAAACGATCATTTTTAGACGGGTTTCGGTTTGGTCCGTCGAAAAATGAGCCAAAACTATACCATGAAAAGAGGCTGTTTGAGCCCTGCCGAAATAGGCGGGTTTTCAAACAGCCACTTTTTGCGTTTTTCAGTTCTTCCCGCCGTCCGCGTTCTTTTTCCGCCTGATCAGCAGGGCGGAAACGACGACGACCGCTGCCAGAACGGCGATGCCGATGCCGAGGAGGAGCGGCGCCGGAACTCCGGATCCGCCGCTTTCGCTCACGGAAGGTCCGGAAACGACGTCGTCCGTCGCTTCGGAAGGACGTTCCGACGGCTCGTCCGGCGGCGCGGACGCGTCGGGATCATCCTGTCCGGAGCCGTCCGAAACCGTATTCCCCGTTCCGCTTTCAGCGCCTGATTCCGTTCCGGAATTCCCGGCCGGACTGCTTTCGGAGACATCGCCGGAAGGATCGTCCGACGATCCCTCGCTGACCGGATCGTCCCCGGAAGGCTCTCCGGACGGTTCTTCGGAAACGTCTGCGGACGTCTCTTTAGATGTCTCTTTGGAAGTCTCTTTAGATGTCTCTTTGGAAGTCTCTTTGGAAGTCTCTTTGGAAGTCTCTTTGGAAGTCTCTTTGGAAGTATCTTTGGATGTTTCTTTGGATGTTTCTTTGGATGTTTCTTTCGAAGGTTCCGAAGACGTCTGCGCGGAATTTCCGCCGGAGTTCTCCGACGTATTTCCGGACGACTCGCTTCCGCCCTGTTCCCCGGACTTCATCAGGGAAAGCAGATCCGCGACGGCGACCATCAGGTGTCCGGACTCCGCGTTGTAGAAAGGATACGGATGACCGGTCTTGATGTATTTCCTGTCCATCCCCCGGATGAACCGCTCGGCCGTTTCGAAGTCTTTCATTCCGACGACCCCGCGAAGAAGGATGGACCACGGGAACGTATCGCTTTTCAGGTCGACGGAAGACCAGTCCTGCCCGGAGACGCCGGTCTTGCAGTAAGCTTCCTTGAATTTCCCGTATACGGTCTTCGCCCGTTCCGAATCCGGGTCGTCGACGCCGAAGACCACCGGGAACAGCTGGCAGGAGCCCTGCGGATAGAAGACGGAGAGATCCGCGTTTCCGGTCGGCTTCCCGTTCTCGAACACGCCGGAATACCAGCATCCGGCGGAAGCGCTGTAGAGTCTCGAAATGATCGCGGACTGCACTTTTTTCGCGAACGCCTTGGCCGATTCCGCCTTTTCCCTGTTGCCGATCCTGCGGTAGAGTTCCTCGGCGGCGGTCAGGCCGCGGTAGACTTCGCAGTTGTCCATCAGGTAGCAGACCATGTAGTTCGGCTTCGCGCCGGTCAGTCCCAGTCCCTTCACCTCGGTCGCGCGCATGACGTTCACGAGCGTGTCGACGACCTGCTCCTTGTCGATGATATATCCGGAATCGAAAGTGTCCGCGTATTCCAGTAGCAGTTCCAGAAACACGGCGGCATAGGAATCCGTGGAATCGTAATCGTACGGATTGTTTTTCGGATAGGACGCGGAATAGGCGTCGTGCAGCGTGACTTCTACGATCCTCCCGTCGGACGCATTGCGGAAGATGAAATAGTCATAGACCGTCCCGGCGAGCCCGTTCAAGTCGCTTTCCTTCGTGTTCATGTGTGCGAGATACCATTCGAGGTAGTTCAGAACGACCGACTGTCCGTTCGTTTTTCCTGCTTCAGACTTCCCGAGCGCTTTGCATGCGCGGACGACGCCCATGCAGGCGAAGTCGGAGAAATACGACACCATGCGGGACGACGGCCAGGAACGGTAAACGGACGCAGGAATGCCGTCCACTTCGGGCAGGCTGAGACCGCCGCGGCCTCCGGACGACAGCTTTCCGTCCGGGATGGCTCCGTTGGACAGCTGAATGGACGCGACATACGCGATCTCCTTTTTCAGGAGATCCGACAGCTCGCTCTCCGTCAGCGTGAGACTGATCCCGCCGTCCTCCGCCTTCCCCGACGCGTCCGGCAGAAGCGAAGCGGCGAGCAGGGCGAACAGGGCAAGGCAGCAGAACAGGACCCGGAGCAGCCGGGAAAAAGAAAATGCCGATTCGCGCATAACGTCCCTCTCTCATCGTATCTTTTCCTTGGATTTTATCATCCGGATAACGAAAATGCAATATGTTTTCGTTTCCTTTTCCCATTAGATTTCCAGTAAATTTGGACAGGATGCACAATTCCAAAGAGTAAATTTGGTGGAATCCATTGAAATGGCACAAAAATCAAAAAACCGGGTACAAGAAAGCAAAAATCGGGCACTTTTCATTGCACGCGCGCGGGATATAATGGGAGCAGAAAGAAAAGAAAATATCATTCAGAAAGGTTTTTGGGTGCTGACTTATGAAAGGAAAAAAGATTCTCGCGATCCTCTGCTGCGCAGCGGTCCTGATGTCCGTCGTTCCGGCGGTCGGCTTCACGTCTCTTGCGAAGAAGCCGTATTTCAGTCTTTCGGAAGAATCCCCGAATCTGTTCGTCAACGCCGGTCAGAAGATCCGTCTTTCTGACGTCTCCGTATCGATCGGCGGAGCGGCAATGTCCGCGGAAAGCATGACGATCACTTCCGACGACGCGAACGTCTCCGTCGCGGACGGGATCCTGACCGTTGCCGCAAAAGGCAGGCACCGCGTGAAGGCGGACGACGGTGCCGGGCATGAGCTGTACGTGACCGTCATCGCGAAGGAAACGGACGAAAAGGAATTCGTTCTGTTCGAAGAGGACTTCGAAGACGTCGCGGACGGGTCCCTGCCGATGGGTTGGACGGTGACCGCGAACGCCGACGTGACCGACGACGCCTCGCTGAAGCACGACACCTATGTCGACACGCCGCAGGTCAAAGGCGGCAAGCTGATCCTCGGCAACGGCGTCAAGAGCGCCGCCGTCACCTATATCTACCTGCCCGAACTGCTCGACAGTTTCGGCAACTACACGGTCGAAATGACCGCGAAGCAGTCCTATGTATTCAACAACGTGCAGGGCATCGGCATGGTGCTGCGCGCCAGCCGCGAAACCACGGAAGCCGGCATTCCGGCGGAAGGATACCGGATGCTCGCCCTGCGCAGCTCCTCCGGCGCGACGTCTCTCGGCATCTACGATCTGAAGACCGCGTCGCAGAAGCTGACCGGCAAAGGCGTCTTCCCGATCGGTTCCACCCGCGGCTGGACCAGACCGGACCAGTCGGCAGACAACCCGTGGAAAACGCCGGCCGAATCGACCTCAACGGGATGGAAGGCCGAAGGATACGTCGTCAACTACGCTTCGGCGATCAGCGGAACGGATTTCACGCTGAACATGTACAAGCCGACCGAACAGAAACAGTTCGGAGGCGACATGGGCCCGAACGGCGGCGGCGGATGGTGGGAAACGTATTTCCTGAAAGACGACCCGCTGCTGGCGGCCAACGAGCTGGAAGCCGACATGTCCGAATGGGAGGACAAACGTGACAAAGGCGCGATCGCGCTGCTGGCCAGTGGTTCCCAGATGATGGTCGACGCCGTCCGCGTCATCGTCCCGGCGCGCGCCCTGGGCGACGCCAATCCGGACAACTACAAGGAAGCGCCAGACCCGTCGACCGCGAAATACACGACGCAGAAGATCGGCGTCATGAGCGACATCCATCTGTGCGAATACGCGACCGACTCCGACGTGACGCTGAAGGCGGCGCTTGAAAAGTTCAAAGCGGAAGGCGTCAGCGCCATCCTTCTGGGCGGCGATACCGTCAACACGAACCTTGACACCGAATACGCGAAATTCCACAGCATCTGGAACAGCGTATTCCCGGAAGCCTCGTCCGCGCCGACGCTGCTTGCCGTCACCGGAAACCACGAGTTCGAGCAGGCGTATTACAACCGCGAGACGATCGATGACGTCTACAAACGCTATATGGACCAGTTCGGCTACGACACCCTGAATTTCCACAAGGTCGTGAACGGCATCCATATCATCGGTCTCAACAGCGAATCGTCTGCAGTCAACGGCGGATACACCGCGAAAACCACCGACTGGCTGGACGCTGAACTGGCGGCCGCGGAAGAGGCGGATCCGCTCGCCCCGATCATCGTGCTCTGCCACGAGTCTCTGAAGAACACCACCTACGGAAGCCTCTGGGGCTCCAGCAATACGGGCGCGCTGTACGATTCGCTCGCGGCCTATCCCCAGGTCATCTACATGGCGGGGCATTCGCACTTCCCGACCGAAAACGAAAAATGCATCATGCAGAAGGACTTCACCTGCGTGGATATCCCGTCCATGCAGCGCACCTGTCTGGAAGACGGGCTGGGCGGCAACGTCTCCCCCAACGACGCGTTCGAGTCCCAGGCCTGCCTGCTGCTCGAATTCAAAGGAGAGGAAAAGCAGCTGAGCATCCACCGTCTGAAGGTCAACAAGAAAAACAGCGAGATCACGGAAGTGAAGACCCCGTGGACGCTGTCTCTCCCGATCTCCCGCGAAGGATTCACATACAAGGCCGACCGCGCGGAGGCCCGCACCGCTCCCGCGTTCGCGTCCGGAGCGAAAGTGGAGATCACGAACGCGACCAGCAACACGGTCACGATCAAATTCCCCGCGGCGGCGCATGACGACTACGTCCACGCGTACAACATCGAAGTGACCGACACGGCCGGCGCGTCCCTGATGACGAAATACTTCGTCTCGGACTTCTACGTCACCGGCAGCCACAAGACGGAATACGAGCTGGACCTCGAGGGTCTGCCTTCGAACAGCAAGGTCGTCGTCAGCGTCACGGCGATGGAATCCTTCGGCAAGACGAGCGAGCCGATCACCGGAGAGGCGCAGACGGCGCCGATCGACTCGAAGAGCCCGGCGCGCAACGTCGCGGACTTCTTCGACGTCAACACGTCCGTCGGCTTCGAAGACAACTCGCCCTACCGCCGGCAGTACAACGTCTACGTCAAGAGCCATCCGATCAAACTTGTTTTCGACGAGGAACTGGGACGCCAGGTCGCATTCATGGGCGGCTGGGTGAACTATCCCGCATCCCAGGGCAGTCTGAAAGAGATCACCGAGCATTTCACGATCGAGCTCGGCTTCAGGACGCCCGCCGAAGCGGTCACCGCCGGGCAGTGCCTGTTCGGCAATCCGGAATCGGGCGGCATCACGGTGGAATACACCGGCGCGGGCGTGTTCCAGGTCGGCGCCCACATCGGAGGCGGATACAAATACATCCAGGTCCCCGATCTTGAGCCGGACACCTGGTATCACCTGATCTACACCTTCGACGGCCAGAAATCCTACGTATATCTCAACGGCGAAAAGGCCGGAGAGACCGATTCCGTCGGAACCGTCTACTTCAACCCGAACGTGAACTTCCTGACCATCGGCGCGAACGTGAACGCCGTCGGAAACGCAGCCTACGTCTTCAAGGGCCACATCGCGCTGGCACGCGTCTACACTGCGCCCGTCACGGCGGAGGCCGCCGGAAGCATGTACGCCAAATACGGCATGGAGAACGCCTACAACGCGCTCTACGCGAAATATCTCACACTGGACCGTATGGACGCGGAAAGCATGAGCGGAAACGACGCCCAGACCAGATATGATTTGATGGACGAACTCGAAGGCCTGCTCGACGACCCGAGGCTGACAGAGGAAGACGCGTCCGCATGCATCGGAAAGGTCAACGACTTCCTGGTCGGCCAGGCGGCGAAAAATCCGCGCGCGGCCTACGCTCCCTTCCACGACGCGTTCGACAACTTCATCAAGATTTCCGAAAAATCCGCGACCGGGATCCAGTGGGAAAACAACACGGAGATCAAGAAGACCCTGCTCTCCAAGAGCGCGAACACGGACGTCTACCTGATCTACAAACTGCCCGGATATATCCGCGAGATCGAACTCGACGTGCTGTCCGTCGCGGTCTGCGAAGCCCTCGACGAAGATTTCAAGTTCTTCGTGTCCAAGGACGGCTCGACATGGACCGAACTGGACTACAACCATTCCGGTCCGGTTCCGAACGAACTGTCGAATTACTGGGTCGAAAGCACCGTCTTTGCGAATTCCTCCGGCGAATACAGCTGGCTCAAGGTGCAATTGAACAAATTCGGAACATATACGGACCCGGATACCGGCCTTGAGGCGAACCGCGTCAACTGGGCGACCGTTCTGGACGATCTCCGCGTCTGGTACGTCGACCCCGACCTCGACATTCCGGGATTCGCGCCCGGCGACGTCAACGGCGACGGCAAGGTCAATTCCAGAGACTACGCGCTGGTCAAACGCTATGTGCTCAAATCGTACGCGGACGCGCCGAAGGACATGGTCCAGCGCATGGACGTCAACGGCGACGGCAGCGTCAACGCGAGAGACTATCAGCTTCTCAAGCGGGTCGTCCTCAATACCTACAAATTCTGACCGGTTTTCCCGGAAAGGAAGGCTCCGGCATTTCGCCGGAGCCTTCTTCAGACCGCCGGAAAAACGGCGGGGGCATGAAAAAAAGTATTCCATTTCAAACCGTTTTGGTGTAGAATGGCCACATGGAAAGCGAGGTGCAAAGGAATGCCCATCAGCGGAGCGAGATTCCATTTCGACAAATTATACGAAAGCAACGAAGGCGGAAAAGCGGAACGGTTCGGAGACGTCAACCTCTACCAGGCCGGCGAGATCTCCTACGTCGGCGGAAGCGAAGTCCCGCCGCACACCCAGTGGTGCCATGAGATCAGCTACGTCATCAGCGGGAGCGGGATCTTTTCCACGGACGGAAAAAGCGAGACGCTGACGGAAGGAGACGTTCACTTCTGTCCGGCCGGACGCGCGCACGCCATTCGCGTGCCGGCGAATTCCGAACTGCGTTACGCGTACATCGGATTCAATTTCCCCGCGGGCGAAAAGCGGAATCCGGAAACGGAACGCCTGGAGGCGTTTTACGCCGGGCTTTCCGACTACAAGACCCGCGACACGTGCAATCTCATCGTCCCGCTCTTTCGGAACATCGAGGAACTGCACGGAAGGAGCGAATTCAGCAGCGTCATGGTCGAGAGCTACCTGATGCAGATCCTTGTGCTCACCTGCCGGTGCTTCACTTCGGAGGAGCGCACCGCATACTTCCCGCCGGCCGAAAAGAAGAACATCGGCCAGTCCATGTACGCCGTGGCGAAATACATCGACGAGCATATCTTCGAACCGATCAATCTGCGCAATCTCTCACAGACGGTCGGCTACAGCTACGCGTATCTCTCGGACGCTTTCAACCGGTACAACGGCATTTCCATCCGCCGGTATATCGCGGAGCGGCGCGTCAAGGAAGCCGTCGAGCTGATGACTTGCGGAAAGCTGTCCGTGGCGCAGGTGTCCTCCCGGCTGCAGTACGCTTCCGTACAGAGCTTCAGCAAAACCTTCCGGCGCATCATGGGATGCTCTCCCACGGAATTCCTGATCCGGGAAAAGAATGCGAAGCAGGGGGAAAACGCCCCCGACTGCTTCTTCACGCCGATCCCTCCGCGCAGGATCTCGTCGAACGGGCAAGTCGAATTCCGGCTGGCCTCCGACGGATGCAAAAAAGTCCGGATCTCCGCCCTGATGGAGGACGGCATGAAAACGGAAGCGGGCGTATTCGATCTGAAGCCCGGTCTGGAACCCGTCAGCGCGGTCCTCTCGCCCGAAGGGATCACGGGAATGTTTCAGTGGGAGCTCAGCTTTGAGGACGCGGAGGGGAACCCCGTCCGGACCTTCCTCCAGCCTTACGAGGTCGTTCCGTCCGAAGTGCACTCCACGCAGCTGCTGGACGGATGCTGGATCAGCATCCGGCACTGGAGCGAAACGGAGTCCGCGTGCTTCCGGAAAGGACTTGCGGAAATGACGGACGAGGACTGGAAAGAGCACGTCTACTCGATGCACCGCCTCGGAATCACCACGGTCCTTATCCAGAACACGTTCGACAGCACGCACTACGTCCATCAGCACGACATGACGGCCGACACCTACGACGGCGTCGCTTTCTACGACAGCCGCTGGGCGCCCCGGATGCCCGGCATGAAGGAAAAGGACCCGCTGGAAGCCATTCTGTCCGCGGCGGACGAATGCGGCATGGCCGTCTTCCCCGGCGTCGGGCTCTACGCGTGGTTCGACTTCTCGCCCGCCTCGCTCGTATGGCACAAACGCGTGGCGTCCGAACTCTTCGAACGTTACGGACACCATCCCTCCTTCTACGGTTTCTACGTTTCGGAAGAGATCATGGGCGCGCTGTATTACGGATACGCTCCGGTCCCGGACGAAAAATACAGGGACATTCAAAACTTCTTCCGCGACTTTTCGGACTACTGCCACAAGCTCGCGCCGACGAAACCCGTCGCGCTGGCGCCGAACAACATCGACATGCACCTCTACCGGGACGAATGGAAAGGCATTCTGGACCACCTCGACATCCTCATCCCCTTCGCTTTCGCCCGCAGCGAGAACAACATTCCGCAGATCACCGAAATGTGCCGCGCATCCGGCGTGCACTTCTGGGTGGATATGGAGATCTTCCGTTTCCCGTTCGTCAACGGCGCGCTGGTCCCGAAGGACTACGAAGGACTTCTGAAGGAGATCCGCGACTACGACATGCTGGAGCAGATCTTCGGATACCAGTACACCGGCCTGCTCAACGAGCCGGGCAAAAACAGACGAAATCTGGGCGGAAAGGAAACGGAGACGCTCTACGAGGCGTTTTACGAATACCAGAGGAAGCGGCGGCATCTGGATTGAAAAGCATTCGAAAAAAGACTTCCGCTCTCTTTCTCACATCCCGCAATTGCATCATGCAGAAAAAAAAGTCTGTTCAGCTCCGCCAAAAC
>CACZRJ010000118.1 GCA_902783535.1 uncultured Ruminococcus sp.
GCGCCCGCCGGCCCCGCGTTCACCCTCTGCCGCGCGAACGCGCCGGAGATCGACCTGTACGCGGGAGACCGCTCGCACCATTCCTCGGAAGGCAGCTATCTGATCGCGTGCGTGCTCGCAGGATTCCTGTTCGACATTCCGTTCGAGGAGAATCCGTATACCGCGTTTCTCGATGAAAAGACCGCGCGGAAGCTGCAGTCGTTCGCCGAAGAGGCGGTCCGGAAAGAAAAATCCGGAGACCTCTTCCGGTACGCCTCGGCGTCCCAGGATCTCGAGCCGGGATCGCTCGAGGGAACGCAGGAAATGTCTCTGCGCGCGGCCGAGGAAGGGACCGTGCTGCTGAAGAACGACGGCGCGCTCCCGCTGAAAAACGGCGCGAACGTCGCGCTGTTCGGACGCATGCAGACGGAATACATCAAGAGCGGGACAGGGTCCGGCGGCAAGGTCCACGCGCCGTTCGTGCCCTCCATCCGCTCCTGCCTCCTGAAAGAGGACCTCGTCCTCGACCGGACGGTCATGGACATTTACGACGAGTGGATCGAAGAAAATCCGATCGACCGCGGAGACGGCTGGTCCTGCCCTTGGAACCAGGAGGAGATGCCGCTGAAGGAAGCGGACGTCGCTTCGGCGTCGGACAGGAACGAGACGGCCCTGTACATCATCGGAAGGACCGCGGGAGAGGCGAAGGACTGCTCCGGACAGCCGGGCAGCTTCTTCCTGACGGAAACGGAAAGGAACAACCTCGTTCTGCTCAGCCGCTCTTTCCGGCAGGTCGTCGTCCTGCTGAACATCGGAAACCAGATGGACCTGTCCTGGTCGGAAGAGATCCCGGTCTCCGCGATCCTCTGCCTGTGGCAGGGCGGCATGATGGGCGGCATCGCCTGCGCCGAGATCCTGACCGGGAAGGCGAATCCTTCCGGTAAACTGGCCGACACCATCGCGCGAAGGCTGGAGGACTACCCGTCCGAAGGACATTTCGGGAATCCCGGCAGGAACGAATATTACGAGGACATCTACGTCGGCTACAGATATTTTGAAACGTTCGGGAAGGACAAAGTCCTGTTCCCGTTCGGATTCGGGCTTTCGTATACCGAATTCGAGACCGTCGTCGACACCTGCGCGTTCGACGGTTCGCTCGCGGTCGCTTCCGTCTGGGTGACGAACACCGGCAGCCTGCCCGGAAAGCAGGTCGTCCAGTGGTATCTGTCCGCTCCGCAGAACGGCATCGGCAATCCGGCGCGCAGGCTGATCGGCTTCGCGAAGACGGAACTGCTTCAGCCGGGCGAATCCTGCCAGCTGACCATGCACGCGTCCGTCGGGGATTTCGCGTCCTACGACGATCACCGCCACTGCTGGCTTCTGGAAGAGGGCGAATACGTTTTCTACATCGGCTCCGACGTCCGGTCGGCGGAGGAGGCGGGACGGTTCTCCCAGCCGGAACGCGTGCTCCGCAGATGCAAACAGCTTCTCGCGCCCGAAAAACCGTTCCGCAGGATGACCTTCTCCGGAACGGAAGACGCGCCCGCGCGGAAGGAAACGGCACGCCCGTCCATTCCTGCATGCAAACCGTATGCGGGCGACAAAGGCATCAAACTCTGGGACGTCGCGGACGGAAAAGCGTCCATGGACGATTTCCTTTCGCAGATCCCGGACGACCAGCTGATGTGCATCGTCCGCGGGGAAGGCATGAACAGCCCCAAAGTCACGGCCGGTTCCGCCGGCGCCTGCGGCGGCGTCACGCGGAAACTGCTGGATCTGGGTATCCCGATCCTGTGCTGCGCGGACGGACCCTCCGGCGTCCGGCTTGCCGGAGACGTCATCTGGGAGCCGGGCGAGGACGGCGTGCGGGAGCGGATCGGCTCCATCGCGACGGCCATGCCGAACGGCACGCTGCTCGCCTGCACCTGGAACACGGACCTCATCAGGGACCTGTATTTCTACGAAGGCGTCGAGATCCGCCTGTACAACATCGACACCATCCTCGGACCCGGGATCAACATCCACAGACATCCGCTCTGCGGACGGAATTTCGAATACTTTTCCGAATGCCCCGTTCTGACGGGAAAGATGACCGCAGCCGTGCTGCAGGGACTTGACCGCGCCGGGATCGCGGGGACCATCAAGCATTTCTTCGGCAACAGCCAGGAGACCAACCGGGTCGCCTGCGACGCCGTGATGTCCGAACGCGCCGCGCGGGAGATCTACGTCAAGGCGTTCGAGATCGCCGTGAAGGAGGGCGGATGCCGCTCCATCATGACGTCCTACAACCCCGTCAACGGGTTCTGGTCCGCGAGCAATCCCGAACTGACCGCGCTTCTGCTGCGCGAGGAGTGGGGATTCGACGGACTGGTCATGACCGACTGGTGGGCGAACGTGAACTCGGACGAGAAAGGCGTCCCGGACCACGAGAGCCTGCAGCGCATGGTGCATGCGCAGAACGACGTCTTCATGCTCTCGCCGGACGCGGAGACGAGGCAGGACAGAATGCCTGAATCACTCCGGAACGGAACGCTGACGCGGGACGAACTGGCCGTATGCGCCGGCCACATCTGCAATTTCGCGATGAAGACGCCCGCCTTCCTCCGGATGCGCTCCGGAGAGAAGCCGCTGAACGAGCGGGCCGTGTCCGCGGAGGGCATGGAAGCATTCTGGAGCGTTGAGAAACCGGTGCCGTCGGCGGAGTATTCCGTTTCCGGGCCGACCGGCCTCTGCGTCGCGGAACTGGTCCTCGAAGGAAAGAACACCGGCGACCTCATGGCGCAGCGGACGCTGTCGATGCGGATCGACGGCGCGAACGCCTTCTCGGTGACGGTGTCGCCTTCGGAAGGCAGACAGACGGTCCTGCGCGGATTCACGATGATCTCCGGCGTCAGGAAAATGTCCTTCTCGTACAGCGGGGAAGAAATCGATCTCGTTTCCGTCCGGATGCTCGCCGACGGAAAGTCGAACGGAGGCAACTGAAATGGCCGGATATCTTTTTCACAAATCGCTCGGGGTCCTGCATGAAAACGTTCTGCCGGACCGCTCCTACTACGTTCCCTACGAATCCGCCGAAAGCGCGCTGAAGGGCGAAAGGACCGAAAGCGGATTCCTGCAGATGCTGAACGGCGAATGGGGATTCGGCTGGTATCCGTCCGAAAAGCAGCTTCCGGACATCACGTCCCCGGACTACGTTCCGCCGGAAAAGATCCCCGTCCCGTCCTGCTGGCAGACGTTCGTCGACCGCGGATACGACGTTCCGAACTATACGAACATCCGCTATCCGTACCCGGTCGATCCGCCGCACGTGCCGGAAGAGAATCCCTGCGGCGTCTACTGCAGGACGTTCCGCGTCCGGCCTCTCGAAAAGGGAGAGCGCGTCATCCTCGTCACCGAGGGGATCGACTCCTGCTGCTATCTCTACGTCAACGGCGTCTTCGCGTCCTACACGCAGGTGTCGCACTGCACGACGGAAACGGACGTCACGCCTTATCTGCGCGACGGGGACAACGAGATCCGGATGCTCGTCTTCAAATGGTGCGACGGGTCGTACCTGGAAGACCAGGACAAGTTCCGGCTTTCCGGGATCTTCCGCGACGTCTATCTGCTCTACCGCCCGGAGAAACACGTATCCGACGTGTTCGTCCGCGCTTCGCTGAAGGACGGATTCTCTTCCGGGACCGTTTCCGTGGAGGGAGATTTCCCGGAAGAACCGGAAAACGTGCTGTATGAAAACAGGGACGGGGAATGGGTCCCGCTGGACGGGCTGACAGTGGATCATCCGGCGCTGTGGTCGGACGAGACGCCTTCTCTCTACCGCCTGGTCGTCCGCTGCGGCCGCGAATATCTCCCGTTCGACGTCGGCTTCCGGAAGATCGAAGTCCGGGACAGGACCGTCTTCCTGAACGGGCAGCCGGTCAAGGCGAAAGGAGTCAACCGGCACGACAGCCATCCCGTCAAGGGGTACGCCGTTTCCGTCGACGACATGCGGAACGATCTCTTCATCATGAAGGCGAACAACATCAACATGGTCCGCACCTCGCATTACCCGAACGATCCGCGGTTCTACGAGATGTGCGACAGATACGGCATCATGATCTGCGACGAGGCGGATCTGGAGACCCACGGATTCACGCTGGAAGGCAACTGGGACCGTCTGACGGACGACCCCGCCTGGGAGGAAGCGTATCTCGACCGCGCGCACAGGATGCTGGAACGGGACAAGAACTTCCCGTGCGTCGTCATGTGGTCGGTCGGGAACGAGTCGGGGATCGGCCGGAACCACGCGGCGATGGCGGCATATTTCGCGGAACGCGACGGCACGCGCCTCATCCATTCCGAAGACGAGACCCGCCGGCGGATGGACCTTCTGCACGATCCCGCAAAAGCGGCGGAAGCGAACTGCCCCTTCGTGACGGTCGACAGCCGGATGTATCCTTCGCCGGACGAGATCCGGAAGGACTATCTCGAGAATCCCGTCTGCGTCTATCCGTTTTTCCTGTGCGAATACTCGCACGCGATGGGGAACGGCCCCGGAGACCTGCAGGACTACTGGGACCTGATCTATTCCGACCCGCATTTCTTCGGGGGATGCGTCTGGGAGTTCTGCGACCACACGGTCCGGAACAGAGACGGGAACGACTGTTACGGCGGCGACTTCGGTGATCAGCCGAACGACGCGGAATTCTGCGTGGACGGACTTGTCTATCCCGACCGCCGTCTCCACAACGGCATGCGCGAATACAAGCAGGTCATCAAGCCCTTCTCCGCGGCTCTCGACGGACGGGATCTGACCGTCCGGAACCTGCGGTACTTCAAGTCTTTTGACGACCTCTGTCTCGTCTGGGAAACGGAGGAGGACGGAAAGACCGTCGCGCGCGGATGCTTCAGTTCGCTGAACATCCTTCCGCAGGACGAAAAGACGATCGAACTTCCGGAAGAAGCGGCGAAGCCCGGCTTCCGGCGTTATCTGACCGTCCGGCTGAAGCAAAAGAACCGGCTTCCCTGGGCGGAGGCCGGATCGGAAGTCGGATTCGCGCAGTTCCGGCTCGGCGGAGAAACGAATGAAAATGAAAAAGCCCCCGCTCCCGCGCCGTCCGTTTTCGAAAAAACGGAAAACGGATGGACAAGCGGAGGGATTGAGATCCGGGACGGCCGGCCGGTCCTGCCCGGATGTCCGGCGCCGGGCGATCTGACCGTCTTCCGGGCGCCGACGGACAACGACAGGTACATCAAAGAGGAGTGGCACAACGCCGGCTACTGGCCGGACGATCTGCTTCCCGGCGAAGAACGGACCGAATTCGAAGAAAGAAAAGCCGGACCGGACGGACTGGTCTACGGCTTTCGGCTGTACGGAAAGAACCGCGTGGTTATCGCCGAGGGGACGGTCTCGTATCTGCCGGTCGCGCACGGCGTGAAGATCACGGTCGACGGGGTCCGGAACACGGATCTGATCTGCCTGCCGCGGTTCGGATGGGAATGGCGTCTTCCGGCGGAATACGCGCGCGCCGAGTATTTCGGCCTCGGCCCGTACGAAAGCTACGCGGACAAGAGACGCGCGTCGCGGATGGGGCGGTTCGGAATCGAAACGGATTCCCACTTCGAGCCGTATCTCCGCCCGCAGGAGAACATGGCGCACGCGGATACGGAGGAACTCGTTCTGTTTGCCGGAGGATCCGGAGACGGACTGCCCGTCCTGCGCTTTGAAGCTGATGAAAAGCCCTTCTCCTTCAACCTGAACCGGTACGGCAGCGCGGAAATGTCGCGGAAGGCGCACCATTACGAACTGGAAAAGCAGCCGTTCGCCTTCCTGAACATCGACGAGCGGCAGGACGGGATCGGATCCAATTCCTGCGGACCGCTTCCGGCCGCGGAATACCGCTTTGCCGGCCGGGATCTGCATTTGGCATTCCGGGTGACGGCGGACTGAAAAAACAAAAAAAGCAAGACGCCCGAAACGGGACGTCTTGAAACGGAAGTCATTTTCGAAGAGTACGGTGCGGCATGGGAAAGTGCCGCCCGGGGCGCCTGCGATAAAGCAGGCGTCCCAAATTTTACACTTGTTTTAGAAAATGGTTTAAGATGTGTTGTTATTCGCGAAACCAACGCAAAAGCCCTTTTGACAACCGCGGTCATCAAAAGGGCTTTGCGCTCTGCGAGGCGGGGATCACTCCCCGCCTCGTGCTTTTGCCGGCTATTCCTTTGTTCGTTTTACCCATTCGTCCCAGCGCGGATCGGATTTTATCTCGTTTTCGATATCCCCGGGATCGGGGGCAGACCACCACGGCCAGTCCTCTGCGAGCGTCAGCGGATCGCGGCTGATGCCTGCGGTCTTGATAGCAACGAAACGCAGCAGTGGCGTTGTGTAGTATGCGACCCGTTTGTCGGCAAGCGCTTGAAATCTTTTTGCGTGATCGAGCGCAATATCGAGCGACGCGAAGGCGTCGTCGTCCAGTCCCGCACGCCATTGCAGAGAAGAAAGGTAGAGATAAAGCGTGACAAGCGTTCCGTGAAAGTCTCCGAAATTGCCGTCCGTAAAGAACATTTTTGACAGTTCGACCGCATTTTGCACGGCGTCCAGCGCCGTGTGGTCATCGAAGTTCTTTTTGCAGAGCTGCGCAGTGGAGAGCATCTGCCCGATCAGTTCCTCAAAGAGCGAAAGCAGGCGCTTCCCGGCGTATTCCACTCGCTTTTGTCCGTCGGCGGCAAAGGTGAGTGCCGCTGTGCGGTTCATATTTCCTTCGGGAAAGGTCAGAGCCAGCGCTTCAGCTTTATCGTATTCACCGGTGAGGTCATACAGCATAAGAAGCTCACAACGCACGTCATGAAGCAATTTCTCAGACGCGGTGACGTTCAGCTTTTCAAGCAGCTTTGTCGCTTCTTTCCAGTATTCGTTTTTTCTGTGCAGTTCAACATCCTCGGCAAAATAACCGTTTTCATCCCAGATAGGGTGCTGACCGTATCGTACGAAACCCGCGTCACACAGAACCACCGCAAGCCGCATCATTATCTGCTCGTTTCCCGGGAATTCGATCAAAGCGTCGCGTAGATATGCGATGCATTCATCCGTCCCTACGTCTTTGCCTTGATCCACTTGATGAAGTTTCTCTGACTGTTCAATGATCGCGTCGATTTTTCGCTCGCGGTCGTTTTCATATCCAAACAGCTCGTCGATTGAAACGCCGAAATAGTTGGCTATCGACGGAATCATTTCCATATCAGGATAACCGCCGTTCGCCTCCCAGCGCGAGATTGCTTGCGAAGTTACGCCTAAAGCGTCTGCAAGCATCTCCTGTGTACGTCCGTCGCGATGACGGAGTTCACGAATCTTTTGTCCTAATTCAAGTTGCATACAATTCACCTCTATGTTTTTTCATTTTTCACCGGTGCAACTCAATTATAAAGCTTTTTTGCGAA
>CACZRJ010000119.1 GCA_902783535.1 uncultured Ruminococcus sp.
ACGTCATCGATGGCTACATCAACCAAAACGAAGAGGACGTGTGCGCCGACGGCCACTGGCAGAAGTACTTCTCCGAAAAGCCGGAACCGCTGACCGACGCGGAAAAGCGCGCGTATCTGGACGGTATCCGCGGCGTTTCGCTGGGCTCCGACGCGTTTTTCCCGTTCCCGGACAGCATCGAGCGCGGGTACAGAAGCGGCGTGAAACATGTCGCCGAGCCGGGCGGATCCATCCGCGACGACCTTGTCATCGAGTGCTGCGACAAATACGGCATGGTAATGGCGTTCACCGGAATGCGTCTGTTCCATCATTGACACAAGGGTACGCCAGAATGCGGGTCCCGCGATCGAAAAAAACCAGTTGATCGGGAGTTTTGAAGTGAACATACTTGTTGTCGGCGGCGGCGGAAGAGAGCACGCCATCATCAAAAAACTGAAAGAAAGCAAAAAGGTGCAGAAGATATTCGCCCTGCCGGGCAACGGCGGGATGGCTTCCGACGCGGAATGCGTGAATATCGGCGCGAAGGACATCGAAAAAATCGTGGATTTCGCATTGAAAAACGCGGTCGATTACGCCGTCGTCGCCCCCGACGACCCGCTTGTGCTCGGATGCGTGGACGCGCTCGAGGAAAAGGGCATACCCTGTTTCGGACCGCGCGCGAACGCGGCGATCATCGAAGGCAGCAAGGTGTTCTCCAAGCGGCTGATGCGGAAATACGGCATCCCGACCGCGAAATACGAAGTGTTCGACGAGAAGGAAAAGGCACTGTCGTATCTGGACTCCGCGCCTCTGCCCGCCGTCATCAAGGCGGACGGGCTGGCTCTCGGCAAAGGCGTGATCATCGCTCCCACGCGCGAAGAGGCGAAACAGGCCGTGGAAGACATGATGGGCGCGCACAAGTTCGGCGCCAGCGGCGACAGGATCGTCGTCGAGGAGTTCCTGGAAGGCCCCGAAGTCTCCGTGCTGGCGTTTACCGACGGCAAAACCGTGAAGCCCATGGTGTCCTCCATGGATCACAAGCGCGCGCTCGACGGCGACAAAGGACTGAACACCGGCGGCATGGGGACGGTCGCGCCGAACCCGTATTACACCGAAGCGGTCGCGAAGGAATGCATGGAAAGGATCTTCCTTCCCACGATCGGCGCGATGAACGCCGAAGGACGTCCCTTCAAGGGATGCCTGTATTTCGGGCTGATGATCACGAAGGACGGACCGAAGGTGATCGAATACAACTGCCGGTTCGGCGACCCGGAGACGCAGGTGGTGCTTCCGCTTCTGGAGAGCGACCTGCTGGAGATCATGCTTGCCGTGACCGAAGAACGGCTTGCCGGAACAGAAGTCAGATTCAGCGACAAGCACGCCGCATGCGTGATCATGGCGTCCGAAGGCTACCCCGGCAGCTATGAGAAAGGTTTCGAGATCACCGTCCCGGACGAATTGCGCGAAAAGGTGTTTTTCGCAGGCGCGGCGCTGAAGGATGGAAAAACGGTGACGTCCGGCGGGCGCGTTCTCGGTGTGACCGAAAAAGCGGACTCTCTTGAAGAGGCGATCGAAAAAGCATATTCCGACGTCGAAAGAATACATTTCAAAAACGCGTTTTACCGCAAAGACATCGGGCAAAGGGCGCTGAAAGCAGGGAAATGACAAATGGTTTACAGGGTTTACGTTGAGAAGAAAAAAGAACTTGCGTACGAGGCGAATGCGCTTTGCGCGGACGTGCGCGCGTTCCTTGGCGTCGAGTCGCTCGAAGACGTGCGTATTTTCAACCGCTACGACGCCGAAAACATCAGCCGGGAACTGTTCGACCGCGCGGTCAAAACGGTCTTCTCGGAGCCGGTCCCGGATATCGTCTGGGACGAGCCGGACTACGGAGACGCAAATGTTTTCGCTGTGGAATATCTGCCCGGCCAGTTCGACCAGCGCGCCGATTCCGCGTCGCAGTGCATCCAGATCATCTCGCAGGGGGAGCGCCCCGTCGTGCGAAGCGCGAAAGTTTACGCGCTTTACGGCAAACTGAGCGACTCCGACATCGAAAAAATCAAGAAATACGTCATCAATCCCGTCGAGTCTCGCGAGGCGAAACTTGAAAAGCCTGAAACGCTTGCCGTGAAATACGAGATCCCGACGGAAGTGGAAACGGTGCGCGGATTCATCGGTCTCGACGAAAAAGGACTCGCCGCTTTCATCAAGGAACGCGGACTGGCGATGGACGAAGGGGACGTCGCGTTCTGCCGCGACTATTTCCGCAAGGAGGGACGCGATCCGACGATCACCGAGATCAAACTGATCGACACCTACTGGTCCGATCACTGCCGCCACACCACGTTCGGCACGGTGATCGACGACGCTAAATTCGAAGACGAAGAAGCGAAAAAGGCGTTCGCGCACTATCTGGAAGTGCGAAAGGAGCTCGGCCGCGAAAACAAACCGGTCTGTCTGATGGACATCGCCACCATCGCCGCGAAGGAACTGAAAAGCATGGGCCTGTTATGCAAGCTTGACGAGTCGGAAGAGATCAACGCCTGCACCGTCCGGACCGAAGTGGAAGTCGACGGAAAAAAGGAGCCCTGGCTGCTTTTGTTCAAAAACGAAACGCACAATCACCCGACCGAGATCGAGCCGTTCGGCGGCGCCGCGACATGCATCGGCGGCGCGATCCGCGACCCGCTTTCCGGCAGAGCGTACGTGTACGGCGCGATGCGCGTCACGGGCGCGGCGGATCCGCTGAAACCGCTTGACGAAACCATCGAGGGTAAACTGCCGCAGCGCAAGATCGTGACCACCGCCGCGGCGGGATATTCCTCCTACGGCAACCAGATCGGACTCGCGACCGGCATCGTGGACGAACTTTACCACGAAGGCTACGCGGCGAAACGGATGGAGATCGGCGCGGTGATCGGCGCGGTCCCGGCATCGAACGTCCGCCGCGAAAAGCCCGCCCCGGGCGACATCGTCATCCTGCTCGGCGGCGCCACTGGACGCGACGGGTGCGGCGGCGCGACGGGCTCGTCCAAGTCCCACACGGTGGAGTCGCTCTCCGAATGCGGCGCGGAAGTGCAGAAAGGCAACGCGCCGGAAGAGCGCAAACTGCAGAGGCTGTTCCGCAATCCCGAAGCGTCGCGCATGATCAAGCGCTGCAACGATTTCGGCGCGGGCGGAGTCTCTGTGGCTGTCGGCGAACTCGCGGACGGTCTGGAGATCGACCTCAATGCCGTGCCGAAAAAATACGAGGGACTCGACGGCACCGAACTTGCGATCAGCGAATCGCAGGAGCGGATGGCGGTCGTCGTCGCGGAAAGCGACAAAGACGCGTTCATGAAGCTCGCGTCGGAGGAAAATCTGCTCGCGACGCCGATCGCGCGCGTGACCGGCAGCGCCCGCATGATCATGCGCTGGAACGGAAACGTGATCGCCGATATCAGCCGCGAATTTCTCAATTCCAACGGCGCAGAAAAGCACGCGAAAGCGTTTGTGGAAGCGCCCGGAAACTGCGAAAGAAAGATCTCCGGCGGGTTTGCCGAAAACCTGATAAAGACCGCATCCGATCTGAACGTCTGCTCCAAGCGCGGGCTTTCGGAACGGTTCGATTCCACCATCGGCGCGGGCACGGTGCTCATGCCGTTCGGCGGCGCGCGGCAGCGCACGCCCGTCCAGGCCATGGTGCAGAAGATCTCCGTGGAGAAGAAGCACACCGACGACTGTTCGTTCATGGCGTGGGGCTTCAACCCGTACGTGACGGAAAAGAGCCCGTACCGCGGCGCATATCTCGCCGTCGTCGAATCGGTCTGCAGACTGATCGCTTCCGGCGCGGAGTTTAAGGACGTCTATCTTTCTTTCCAGGAATACTTCGAAAAAATGAAGACCGAAAAGAGCTGGGGCAAGCCGCTCGCCGCGCTTCTGGGCGCGTTCGAAGCGCAGCTCCGGCTGGGGATCGGCGCCATCGGCGGCAAGGATTCCATGAGCGGCTCCTTCGAAAACATCCACGTTCCGCCGACGCTGGTGTCCTTTGCCGTCACGACCGGAAAAACAGTTCACGCCGTTTCGCCGGAATACAAGCGCGCGGGCGACAACGTCTGGCTGCTCCGGCCCGCGGCCGGCGCAGACGGGCTGCCGGACGCGCAATCGCTGAAAGAGAACTTCGCGCGCGTCACGAAACTTCTGCGTGACGGCGACGCCGTTTCCTGCTATACCCCCGGATACGGCGGGATCGCCGAGGCTGTTCTGAAATGCGCTTTCGGCAACGGGTTCGGCTTTGCGTTCGACGAGAGCGTCGAACTTCCGCAGCTGTTCGGCTACAACTACGGCGCGTTCCTTCTGGAGACGGCGCCCGGGACGCGCGTCGAGGGCGCCAATATGATCGGCACCGTGACGGAAAAACGCGAATTCGTATACAAAAACGAGAAAGTGCCGTTCGAAGACGCCGAGAAGGCCTACGAGAACAAACTGGAGCCGGTGTTTGCCTGCAACATTCCGCCGGCGAAGACAAGCGTCCGGAATGTGAATTACAAAGCGGAGAGCTATCCTTCTCCTGCCGTCAGGCATGCGAAGCCGAAGGTTCTGATCCCCGCATTCCCCGGCACGAACTGCGAATACGATTCCGCCAAGGCAATCAGCGACGCGGGCGCCGAGCCCGAGATCATCGTGATACGCAACCTTGATTCCGCGGCGATCAGACAGAGCGCCGAACGTTTTGCGAACGAGCTGAAAACCGCGCAGATGGTATTCATCCCCGGAGGTTTTTCCGGCGGAGACGAACCGGACGGCAGCGGAAAATTCATCACCGCGTTCTTCCGCAGCGCCGCCGTGAAGGAGGAAGTCACG
>CACZRJ010000120.1 GCA_902783535.1 uncultured Ruminococcus sp.
CTCCGCTACGTCACGCTGGACGAACTTTTCCGGGAAAGCGACATCATCTCGCTCCACTGTCCGCTGACGGAAGAGACTCATCATCTCATTTCCCGCGAAAGCATCCGGAAGATGAAAAAAGGGGTCGTCATCGTGAACACTTCCCGCGGCGGACTCATCGACTCGGACGCCCTGCTCGAGGGCATCAAGGACCGGCAGATCGGCGCGGCCTGCCTGGACGTCTACGAGGAGGAGTCCGATCTGTTCTTCAACGACTACTCCGGACACATCATGTCGGACGACGTGCTCGCGCGGCTGCTTTCCATGCCGAACGTCATCATCACGTCCCATCAGGCGTTTCTGACCGAGGAGGCGCTGAAGAACATCGCCGAAGCGACCTGCGAAAACCTGCTCGGATATCTCGAGACGGGCCGCGGCGACAACGAACTGTGCTACCGCTGCGGACGGCAGGCGGAATGCAGACGGTCAAGAACAGAAAAGTGTTTCTGAAAAATCGCGGAAAGATCATCCTGCGGCTGCTCCGGCGGAGCGGCCGCGTTTTTTTGCTTCGGATCACTTCGAAAAGATCTCTTCCAGGATCTCGATAGCTTCCCGCTCGTCCGCGTAGGGATGGATCCCGAACGAGCGGTTTCCGGACAGCATCGCGGACAGGCGTCCCGCGGACGGACGCCAGAGGATCTCGCATCTTTTCCCGAGCGCTTCCGCATAAGCGAGTTCGTAGCCGACGCCGAGCGAGGGGCGGGTGCATTCCGCGATCAGGATGTCGGACGCGCGTATCCAGGCGACGTCCCGCCCGTATATTTCTTCGTCGGAGAGGTCCTTTTCCGACGCGAGCAGTTCCGGGTTTCCGACGTGCTCCGTCAGCACCTCCCCTTTCGTTTTGAGAAAGGCGATCAGCCGCGCGTAGAGACCTGCGTCCTCCCTGCCGGCGCGGATGGAACCGGCGAAATAGATCTTCCTCATGACGTTACCGCAGAGAATCCGCGATCTCCCGGGCGACGTAGACGCCGCTCGCGGAAGCGTGGGAGAGCGAATGGGTCACGCCGCTGCAGTCGCCGATGACGTAAAGACCCTTGTGGCAGGTTTCCAGACGTTCGTCGATGTCCACCTGCATGTTGTAGAATTTGACCTCGACGCCGTAAAGCAGCGTCTCGTCGTTCGCCGTGCCGGGCGCTATCTTGTCCAGCGCGTAAATCATTTCGATGATGCCGTCCAGAATCCGCTTCGGGATGACCAGGGACAGGTCCCCGGGCGTCGCCTGAAGGGTCGGCGTGAGGAAACTCTCCTCGATCCTGGAGCGCGTGCTCCGCTTGCCGTTGATCAGGTCGCCGAACCGCTGCACGATGACGCCTCCGCCGAGCATGTTCGAAAGGCGGGCGATGTTCTCGGCATAGGCCGTGGAATCGTTGAACGGCTCCGTGAAGTGCTTGGAGACGAGCAGTGCGAAATTCGTGTTTTCCGTGTGTTTGGACGGGTCTTCGTAGCTGTGGCCGTTGACCGTGACGATCCCGTTCGTGTTTTCGTTAACGACGACGCCGTGCGGGTTCATGCAGAAGGTCCGGACGTTGTCTTCATATTTTTCTGTCCTGTAGACGATCTTGCTCTCGTACAGCTCGTCGGTCAGATGCGAGAAGATCTCGTACGGCAGTTCGACGCGCACGCCGATGTCGACGCGGTTGCTTTTCGTCCGGATCCCGAGATCCCCGCAGACTTTTTCCATCCACTTGCTGCCGCTCCGGCCGACGGAAACGACGCATTTCTCACAGGTGAAGCTGTCTTCGCCCGCGAAAACCTCGAATCCGTCCTCCGTCTTCGCGATGGACGAGACCGGGGTGCGGAAATAGAAGTCGACGCGGTCCTTCAGCATGGCGTAAAGATTCTTCAGCACGACGTAGTTCTTGTCCGTTCCGAGATGGCGCACGGACGCCTCCAGCAGGTGCAGTTTGTTCTGCAGGCAGAGCTTCCGCAGCTCGCTGTTCGCGGTGGAGTACAGTTTCGTCCCCTCCCCGCCGTGCGACATGTTGATCTCGTCCACGTAATGCATCAGCTGAAGCGCCTGCTTCTTGCCGATGAATTCGTGCAGCGTTCCGCCGAAATCGTTCGTGATGTTGTATTTGCCGTCCGAAAAGGCGCCCGCGCCGCCGAATCCGTGCATGATGCTGCAGATCCCGCAGTGGACGCAGTTCGTGACCTTTTCCCCGTCGATCGGGCATTTTCTGTTTTCCAGCTCCTCGCCCGCCTCGATGACGGCGATCGTTTTTCCGTTCGTCCGCTCGACGAGTTCGTAGGCGGTGAAAATGCCGCCCGGACCGGCGCCGATGACGACGACGTCATAATGTTTCAACATAATCAGATCATCCTCAAAACCGTTTCAGATTCGGGGATTCCGACACGCCCGGATCCCCTCTTCGAGTATATCACCGAACGGCCTGCAATGCAAGAGAGAAATCGGGCGGCTCTCCACTTTTTCCGCAGCGGTTGACATTTCCTTTTTGCGTGCTAAAATGGGATTGCATTGTCGGGGAACCGGGTGAAAATCCCGGACGAGCCCGTCGCCGTGAGGCGCATGCAATGCCGCCCCCTGTTCCGTTCCGCAAGCGGAAGACGCGCCATTGGACGAACGTCCGAGAAGGCGGGGGCGGTGCGCCGAGTCGAAATACCCGGATGCGAAAAGATTTTTCCGGACCTCCGCCGCGAGCGCCGGCGCGCCCGTAAGGAAAAATCAAAAAAACAAACCGAAAGGAAGGTAAACACATGAGAAAGACAACGATCCTACATCGGCTGTCGCTTCTCCTTTGCCTGGTACTGATTGCGGCTACAGTATTCATCGCATCGGGATGCGCCGGCCAGCAGCAGACGTCCGAACCCGCGGTTTCCGAACCCGCGACCTCGGTCGCGACGGTCGTCCCCGTCGTCAAGGGGGAGGGTAAGACCGTCTTCAGCTTCATCGCCACCGACAAGGACGGCAAATCCGACTTCTTCGAGATCCACACGGACGAGAAGACCGTCGGAGCCGCGCTTCTGAAGGTCGGCCTGATCGAAGGGACGGATTCGGAATTCGGGCTGTACGTCAAGAAGGTGAACGGCATCACCGCCGACTACGACAAGGACGGCACCTACTGGGCGTTCTACGTCAACGGAACCTACGCCAGTTCGGGCGTCGACGCCACCGAGATCACGGAAGGCGCCACGTACGAGTTCAAGGTCGAGTAACCGTCGCCCGCTGAAATGAAACTGACCGTACGCGAAACGATCGTTTTCGCGATGCTCGGCGCCCTGATGTTCGCTTCGAAGATCGCTCTCGAATTTCTGCCGAACATCCATCTCATCGGCGTCTTTACCGTCGCTCTGACCGTCGTCTACCGCCAGAAGGCCCTGTATCCCCTGTACACCTTCATCCTTCTGACCGGCATTTACGCAGGCTTCCAGCTGTGGTGGCTCCCTTACCTGTATATCTGGGCCGTCCTCTGGGGCGTTGTCATGCTGCTTCCGAAAAGGATGCCGGACCGCGTGCAGCCTGTCGTCTACATGGCCGTCTGCGCTGCGCACGGGTTCCTTTACGGGACCCTCTACGCGCCGATGCAGGCGCTCATGTTCGGGCTGAACTTCCAGGGGATGATCGCATGGATCGTCGCGGGACTTCCCTACGACGCCGTGCACGGATTCGGCAACCTGGTCTGCGGCCTCCTGATCGTTCCGCTCATCCGGATCATCCGGCTCGCGGACGGGATCGGGAGCAGCGGAAAGCGGGACGTCCGGGATCCGTGAGCCGACAGAGTCTGATCAGCAAGTCATTTCGAAAGTCGCCGCGCGCGGCCGCAAGGCTCCGCGCGGCCTTTTTTCATCCGTCTTTCTGATTTTAGCACTCTGACGTCGAGAGTGCTAAAATTTACATGTCGTGTGCCGTGCGTTCACAATTCGTTCATTTTTCCGATGTATACTGTTCCCGGAAACCGGAAGAAGGGGGATCGGCGGAAAGACTGCCGTCCGTCCCTTCGTACGAAAGGAGGAAAACAGTATGAATATAGAGCAAATGACCGAGAAGTCCAGGGCCGCGGTCGAATCGGCGATCCGCGCCGCCCGGGAATACGGAAACCAGTCGGTGGAGCCGGTCCATCTCCTGTTCGCGCTCGTCGCGCAGGAGAACGGCCTCGTTCCGCGCATGCTGGAAAAGGCCGGCGTCGCGCCGGCGGCCGTCGCCGAAGCGGCGGAGAAGGAGATCACCCTGCTCCCTAAGGTTTCGGGAGGACAGGTCTACGCGTCGGCCGGATTCGAGCAGGCCGTTTCCAAAGCGGAAGCCGTGGCCAAACGGATGGGCGACCTTTACGTGTCCGTCGAGCATCTGCTGTTCGGCGTTCTGGAGCATCCGGACAAAGGCGTCAAGTCGGTGTGCGGGAAATACCCGCTCGACAGAAGCAAACTGGAGATCGCGCTGAAGGACATCCGCGGCAACGCGCGCGTGGACAGCGAGACGCCGGAGAACACCTACGAAGCGCTGGACAAGTACGGGACAGACCTCGTCGCCCTGGCCAGGGCGAACAAGCTCGACCCGATCATCGGACGTGACGAGGAGATCCGGAACGTCATCCGCATCCTGTCGAGAAAAACGAAGAACAACCCTGTGCTGATCGGCGAACCGGGCGTCGGCAAGACGGCGATCGCGGAAGGGCTCGCCCAGCGGATCGTCGCGGGCGACGTCCCGACGAATCTGAAGGACAAGACCGTCTTTTCCCTCGACATGGGCGCGCTGATCGCCGGCGCGAAATTCAGGGGCGAATTCGAGGAGCGTCTGAAAGCCGTTCTGGACGAAGTCAGGAAAAGCGAAGGCAAGATCCTGATGTTCATCGACGAGCTGCATACGATCGTGGGCGCGGGAAAAACGGAAGGATCCATGGACGCGGGCAATCTGCTGAAGCCGATGCTCGCGCGGGGCGAACTCCACTGCATCGGCGCGACCACGCTGGACGAATACCGGAAATACATCGAAAAGGACGCTGCTCTGGAGCGTCGGTTCCAGCCGGTTCTCGTCAAAGAGCCGACCGTCGAGGACACCATCGCCATTCTCCGCGGACTGGAGGAGCGGTTTGAAAACTTCCACGGCGTGAAAATACTCGACTCTGCCATCATCGCGGCGGTCACGCTGTCCGACCGGTATATCACCGACCGGTTCCTGCCGGACAAGGCCATCGACCTGGTGGACGAAGCCTGCGCACTGATTCACACGGAAATGGACTCCATGCCGACCGAGCTGGATACCGTCCGGCGGAAAATCATACAGCTGCAAATCGAGGAGGCGGCGCTGAAGAAGGAGGACGACGAGTTCTCGAAGGAACGGCTGGCCGAGGTCCGGCAGTCGCTTGCGGACGAGCAGGTCTCCTACGACAGGATGAAGTCCGACTGGGAAAAGGAAAAATCCGGCCTGGACAGGATCCACGAGGTGCGCGTACGCATCGAACAATTGAACGGCGAGATCGCGCGGGCCGAGCGGGAATACAATCTGGAAAAGGCGGCCGAACTGAAATACGGCGAACTGCCGAAACTGCAGAAGGAGCTGTCCGATCTGGAGTCCTCCTCCGGCGCGAAAACACAGAAGCCGGTCTATCTCCGCGACAAGGTCACGGAGGAGGAGATCGCGAAAATCGTAGAGCGGTGGACCGGCATCCCTGTTTCCAAACTGATGGAAAGCGACCGGGAAAAACTGCTGCATCTCGGCGACATCCTGCATAAGCGTGTCATC
>CACZRJ010000121.1 GCA_902783535.1 uncultured Ruminococcus sp.
GATCCGTTCTTGCCGCCAGTGGCTGTCCGTCCGGTAGTAGTCCTCGAGCGTCAGACGATCCTTCAGAGAAACGCTTTTCGCGCCCGGGACGGACGAAGCGAAGGCCGATTCCATTTTCGCGAGATCCATGACAGGTATTCCCTTTTCCCCTAAAAAATAACTCTTATCCGGGATCAGCGCGGTATATGTTCTGCAGCCGGAGTCTTTTAGATACTTTTCGTAAATCGCCCGGAAGCATTCCGAAGCGTATTCCACGGACGCCTGGTTGACTTTCTTTTCCAATTTGACGATGGATCCGTCAGAAACCGTCAGCCCGTTCGACTCCGTTTCCCGCATCATGTTCAATTGCCAGAAGGCCTTGACCGAACGGAATTCGTCCCACAAAGGAAAATTGTCCGTCGCCCAGAGGTCCGTCTGCCGGAACGTCCGCCCGGAAAGGATGTCTTCCCCGGACCATTCCGGCGCTTCGGCCAGCGGCCGTCGTTCCGCGTCGGAATACCCGGTTCCCCTGACGAACAGCAAAGCGATCCCGCCCGCGAGCAGACAGAGAGCGAAAAGGATGCCGGTCAGAACATTGCATACTTTTTTCATCACCAGTCTCCCCCTTTCTCAAAAGAGGAAATACAGGAACGGCGAGAAACTGCCGTCGACCAGATACGCGGTCGCGAGCGCCAGCAGTCCGACCGTCCATACGACGCGTCCGGCCGGCACGAGGAAGGACCCGGCTTTCGTTCCTTCCAGTTTGGCGACCAGTGTTTTCGGGACCGGCGTCGCGCCGATTAGAGAGACCGGCAGCAGGAGGATCATGCCGCGCAGAAGATACGCGGTTTCCCCGCTCCAGAACGGAACGGCGCCGAACATTTTTCCCGCCTGCGAAACGGCGTCGCCCCAGTCCTGAAACCGGAACCAGACGAACAGAACGACAGTCAGTACCGCGACGAGCAGGACGCTCGGGATCGAGCGGAAACGGAACGGCGCCTCTGTATCCGGCTTTCTCCCCCTCCGCTTGTCGATCAGCGTTTCAATTATGATCAGCAGCCCGAATCCGAGTCCCCAGACGACGTAGTTCCAGGACGCGCCGTGCCAGAGTCCGGTCAGCGCCCAGACGACGATGAGATTGCGGATCTGGACCGGGATCCCCTTCCTGCTTCCGCCCATCGGGATGTACAGATAGTCCCGGAACCAGCTGCCGAGCGAAATGTGCCAGCGTCTCCAGAATTCCCGGAATCCGCGGCTGATGAGCGGATACCGGAAGTTTTCGGGAATGGAAAACCCGAGGCAGGCGCACAGTCCGATCGCCATGTCGCTGTAGCCGGAGAAATCGAAATACACGTAGAGGAGAAAACACAGTCCCTCGGCCCAGGCCAGGACGACGGAAGATTCCGTCGCGGTGGACGCAGACTGGCAGAAAGCGTACAGCCGGTCCGCGAGCAATACTTTCTTCCCGAGCCCGATGACGAACCGGACGGCGCCTTCGGAGAACTTCGAAAGCGAGAACGTCCTCTTCTCCTTCAGTTCCTTCGCGACGTCCCCGTAGCGCACGATCGGACCCGCGATCAGCTGCGGGAAAAGCGAAATGTACGCGGCCAGCCGCAAAGGATTCTTTTCCGCTTCTTCCCTCTTCCTGTATACGTCCAGCACGTAGGAGATGCCCTGGAAGGTATAGAAGCTGATGCCGATCGGCATGTGGATCTCGAACAGCGAAAGCCCCGACTGCGCGGACAGTGCGCCCGCCGTCAGCGCGTCTACCGTCCTCGCGAGAAGCCCCGCGTATTTGAAGACCGCGAGCATGCCGAGGCTGAAGACCAGAAACAGGACAAGAACGACTTTACGTCCCGCCCCGTTCTCCTTCTGCCTGCCGATGAGCAGTCCGGCGGCATAGACAGCGGCGATCTCGCCGAGCATGACGAGCAGGTACAGCTGTTCTCCGTAGAAGTAGAAGAACAGGCTGAAAATCAGCAATATGACGTTCCGCGCTTTTCCGGGAACCAGGTAGTAAAGCAGGAACACGGAAGGCAGGAACAGATACAGAAACGTCAGACTCGAAAAAACCATTTGCGATTCCTCCGAAAGAACGTCTTCAACGCAATTGACCGGTCATCGGTCTGATCACTCGTCGAACATCATGAACAGGACGTAGTCCCCGTCCGTTTCCGCAAAGACTGTGTTCACGGTCGCGCAGACCTGCCAGTTCGGGTCCGCATTCGACTTCAGCATATCCGCGAACGCTTTCGCGTCCGTGCCTTCTTTGACGCGGAAAATGTATCCGATGAAATCTCCGGGTTCGACCATCGAACACAGGCATACGCCGTCCGCGAATCCTTTGGTTTCCACCGGAGACTCGAAGGAACCGATGCCGGTCAGGCGGCCTTCGGACGCTTTCTCCGTGAAAAGCCCCGCAAACGTCTGTCTTGCAATGAAGTCATATGCCATGGATTCGCAATCCGGATTTCCCTGCTCCCGGACCGCTTCATGGAACATCTCCACCAGATCCCTCGGCTTCTGCGCGTAGGACGTGATCGGCGCCATATCGCTGTGATAGACCGCGAAGAAGCATTTCCCGTCGAGGACGGCCGAATATGCCGTGTCGGGAATGAGTTTGGAGTCTTCCGGAAGCCATTCCCAGTTCAAATTGGCATGCGATTTCAGCTCAGACGCTAAATTTTCCGCATCGGCCGCGTTCTTCGGCTCCAGGATGATCAACACGGACGACGTTTGAGAATATACAAGCGTGCAGGACTTTTTGACATTCTTGATCTCATAATCGGAGATCCCGGGATATCCGAACGTCGTGTTGTATTTCCTGAAAAGCGTAAAATACGGATTTTCCAGAAGAATGTCGCACAATGCTTCCGGATCCGC
>CACZRJ010000122.1 GCA_902783535.1 uncultured Ruminococcus sp.
CCGGACGTTTCGCCCGAGTTGTCGCCGGACGTTTCACCCGAGTTGTCGCCGGACGTTTCGCCCGAGTTGTCTCCGGACGTTTCGCCCGAATTGTCTCCGGACGTTTCGCCGGAATTGTCGCCGGACGTTTCGCCCGAATTATCCCCGGACGTGTCCCCCGAGCCGGGATCGGTATATGTCGCTTTCACGCGGATGGCAAAAGAATCCGCGTCTTCGCTTGCCTCAAAGGAGTATACGCCGTCCGCCGGCGACAGCGTGACGACGCCGTTCAGGCGGATGCTTTCTAGCGTATAATTGTCCTTTACGCGTACGGTGAAGGTCACTGTAGTTCCCGCTTTGACCGTCAGTTGCTTCGAAGACGTTTCCGAACCGTTGAAAAACAGTTCCACGCCTTCGAGATCTCCGGAAACCGTGACCGTTCTGTCGGAAGGATCCGGCCCGGCCGACTGAGTATCGGAGGACTCACCTCCGGGATCCTGCGACGGGTCTTCCGCGAATGCCGCGATCCCGATGACGGACGTCAGCAGCAGCGCCAGAACAACACACAGCAGTCCTTTTAAAAACTTCATTGAAAATCCTCCGTTTCTCCCCCGCCCGAAAACTTTTTTCGGACCGGAAGCCAAAGAATGGGTTCTGATCGTCTCCTATTATATCACGGATGCGGCTTTTTGCAAGACGGGAAAAAACAAACGATTTGTTAACAATCTGCGACCCGCGCCCCGTCTCCGCCTTTCTGTGAGTTACGATTTCTTCTCTTCCCCGCCCGCCGGGAGATCGAATCCGTCTTCGGGATAGGTCCCCTTGATGAACCTGTAGGTGTCGTCGTACATCGAGTGCAGTTCGGGATCTTTGGACAGATAGGCCGCGTGGAAGCATCCGGGAAGCCCGTCCTGATAGTACATATGCGCCGCGTCCTTCATGAATCCGGTGACCGCGCCGGCAGCGTAGTAGTTCCTCGTATGCTGAATATTCCACTGCGCCGTTCCTCCGACCTCCAGTTCGATGCACATGCCGAGTTCCTTGGCCGTGCGCGCCGCGTCGAACAGCCTCTGTTCCGGAATGTCCTGCCGGAAGGCGTAGTTCGGCTGATAGCACGCCATGTCGAATCCGAGATTGCGCCAGTCGTCGAACCCGGAAGCGCCGTAATACGGGATCCACGTCGTGATCAGCCCTTTTTCGCGTACCCGGTCGGTGACGACGCGGATCATGCGGAGCAGCTGCTCGTCCTCGTAATCGATCTCTTCCGTGAACCAGTAGTAGCCCGCCAGTTCCAGATGTCTGTATTTCTTCTCCCTGAACCGTCTTTCCTGCTCGTCGACAAACCAGTTCAGCGCCGCGATCCGGTCCTCGAGGATCCGGAAGTCCAGATTCTTTCCGCCGACCGTGCCGAACGCGTGCTGTTCGGGGACAGGATAAAATATGGAAAAGAAGATCTTCAGTTTCAGGTCCTTTCCGAGTTCCGCGGAAACTTCGTCCGCCGCCTCTTCCAGCGCGTCGAGATTTTTACCTTCCAGGAACTGCTGGTCCATGTAATACTGCCATTTTTCCTTGTCGAGCGGCCGCTTCTGGGATCTGTCGTAGAGGAACGCGACGAACGGGAGGAAGAGATAACCGTCGAAAAGCGTGTCCTTCGCGCGTCCGTTCTCATCCAGATATCCGACGAACGGCTTAAAAACGGAGGCGTCAACAGGCGCGCGGTTTTCCGCGCAGAAATAGGCGAGAAGCACGTCCTTCGCGCCGCCGAGCTCCTGCGCCGTGCAGTATTTGTCCGGGCGGGTGACCGCGTCGGGCGCGTCCGGAACGACAGGTCTGGCGTTTTCCGCGTTTTTGGTTCCGATCGCTTCGATCTGATCGACATATACGTGTGCGGCGACCGGGAAATAGACGCGGACGAAACGGGCTCTGACCGCGGGTTCCAGCTTCGCACGCACCTGAACGATGTCCGCGTCGTGCGTCGAACGGACGCCCGTCAGGTTCGCGACGCACTCGAAGTCCGTGCCGTTTTCGGAGACGGAGAACTGGATTTTGCGCGGGAGCGAAACGCCGGTTGCCTTCTCTTTCAGAAGACGGATCACGAATTCGGAGACGGCGCAGATGCCGCCGAGGTCGAACAGGATGGTCCTTCCCATTCCCTGCGTGAACCGGAACCACGCCGGATCCGTGTAGGTCGGATGCTGTGCGAGGATGCCGTCCGTCAGGCGGTTTTCCGTATCTTTCGTGTTGTATGAATCCGTGCAGTAGACAGAATCAAGATGTCCGAACGACGCGATGTTCTGACCTTTTCCGGCAAGCAGATTCTTTTCTTTCCAGAAGTCCGGGTCGTTGCGCGGGAAAAAGCGCGGCTCGACCTCACGATAGGTCAAAGGTCTGTAATAGTCCGGTTCCTGCTGAAAAACCATGATGTTTTTCCGGCCGCCCGCATGAAACGCAGGGCTGCCGATCCTCCTGTATTATTGTGATCAGCTTGAGAAAGCTGCTTTTTTTCTTCGTCTTTTCCAGATCAGGAAAAATGAAACGAGCAGAGCGGCGAACGTCGCGATCCAGGAAAGCGGCCAGGACGCGACCAGCCACTGCAGCGTGTGGAAAGGCTCCATCGCGAAAACCGTCCAGATCCACACGAGCCGCAGCACGCAGACGCCGATGACGCAGATCAGCATGGGCGTCAGCGAGGACCCCATCCCCCGGAGCGTTCCGGACATGACGTCCATCAGTCCGCACAGGAAATAGACCGCGCCGATGACCCAGATGCGCTGGATCCCGAACTCGACGGCGGCCGGATTGTCTCCGACATACAGACTCAGAAGCGGTCTGGAGAAAATGATCGCCGTCCAGCCCGCAGCCAGTCCGGCCACGGTGACGCATCCCAGGCAGATGCCCATGATCCGGCCGATGTTCTCATATTTTTTCGCGCCGTAATTCTGCCCGACGAAATTGACGGCCGCCTGCTGAAACGCGTTCATCGTGACGTAAACGAATCCCTCGATATTTGAGGACGCGGTGTTTCCGTCCAGAAGCGCCGTACCGTTCTGGACCGCAAGTCCGTTGACGGAGGACTGGATGATCACGTTGGATATGGAAAACAGACAGCCCTGCAGACCCGCCGGCAGTCCGACCTTGAGGATCTCCGAAAGCGCTTTTTTGTAAATTCTGAACTTGCTGAAATAGAGTTTGCACGCATCCTTCCTTCGCGCAAGCCGCCAGAGCACAAGCCCGCACGCGAGCAGCTGGGACAGCGTCGTCGCGAGCGCCACGCCGCCGACGTCCATGCCGAACACGGTCACGAACATGAT
Source organism: uncultured Ruminococcus sp. (assembly GCA_902783535.1). Classification (GTDB taxonomy): domain Bacteria; phylum Bacillota; class Clostridia; order Oscillospirales; family CAG-382; genus Coliplasma. The sequence goes on from CACZRJ010000122.1 coordinate 3,291, forward strand.
GTTCAGCCCGACGTTGACCACGCCGGCGATCATCAGGAACAGCAGCGGTCCCGTCGTATCCCCCGCCGCGCGGAGAATCGCGGCCCCGAAATTGTAAACGAGGATGGGCAGGATCCCGGCGAAATAGATCCGCAGATACAGCGCGGAAAGGTCGATGATGTCCTCCGGCGTTCCCATCCATTCCAGAAACGTCCCGGAGAAAGGCACGCCGACGGCTGTCAGGATGATCCCGCTGATCAGAGCCGTCGGGATCGCCGTGTGCACGGCCCGGAAAACGGCGGCGTCGTCTTTCGCGCCGATCCTCTGCGCGACGCATACGCCGGCGCCGACGGACAGCCCGAAAAACAGATTGACCATCAGATTGATCAGCGAGCCGGTCGCTCCGACCGCTCCGACGGAATGGCCTCCGCAGAAATTGCCCAGCACGATGAGGTCCGCGGCGTTGAACAGCAGCTGCAGAAGACTCGTCAGGATGATCGGCACAGTATACAGGATGATTTTCCGGAGGAACGGTCCCTCGCAGAGATCCGGATCCGCCTTTTTTATCAATTTCATCGAAAGACAGCAAGGATACCCCAACCTCTAAGCATTTGCGTAGGTTGGGGAGGAATTGCTCCCCTGAGGCACGGTATCTTCTTGCTGCCTCCTTTCTGTGAGAATAGTTTTTGAATGTTCTAAAAGCTGTAATGATTTGTAATTTGCCGAATCATGGATTTTTGTTCCGTCCAGAACTCTGAGATCAAAATATCCGCTCGTCCTTCTGCCGAAAA
>CACZRJ010000123.1 GCA_902783535.1 uncultured Ruminococcus sp.
AGGGCGTCTCTGAACTTCTGAAACAACATGATCCATTTTATAGAGATCAGATAGGAGACCCAAATCAAGCCATTCATGCAGAAGCTGTATTTCGGTATGAGATATAGAAAATAACTGTGCCCTGCCTCTTTTGCAAAACTAATAATCTGAGTTTATAAAGGAGATTTCTGTCATGCCTATAATCAATTGTCCGGAATGCGGCGAGCGTGTTTCCGATGCTGCCGTCTCCTGCCCTCATTGCGGCTATCCCCTCTCTCCATCTTCTCCGCATCCCGAAACCACATCGAGGACCAGATCATCCCCGCTGAGTCGCGTATATAAGAACAAGCCCGCCGGGATAATCATGCTTGTCCTTGGAATCGCCATGCTTCCCTTGACAATCTTCGGCTTTTTGATGGGGATCATTCCTGGCGTTTTGATGTTGTTCGGCGCGTTGTGCTTATTCGCGGGTGCATCCAGCAACCTGAGCGGTACACGGAACGGACCGTGCCCCTACTGCGGCGGAAAAGTCGTCGTGACCGACATGAACGCCTCCGCCGTAAAATGCCCGAACTGCAAGAAACGTGTTGCAATAAAGGGCGATTCCCTCGAAACTCTTGAATAATGCTCCGCGAGGTAAAGCTATGTCTCCATCATTTACGAACACCTACTGCTACCTCCGCAAATCCCGGGCGGACGGTGAGGAGACTGTCGAAGAAGTCTTGTCGAAGCACGAGCGCATCATCCAGGAATACGCCGTCCGCACATGGAACGCCGAGCTTCCGCAGTCCCGCATCCTTCGGGAAGTCCAGTCCGGCGAAACGATCTCCTCCCGCCCCGTCATGCGCCAGCTGATCGAGAAGATCAAGGAAAAAGAAGTCGAGGCGGTCCTTGTCGTCGATCTGCAAAGACTGTCCCGCGGCGACCTGCTGGACGTCGGGACGTTGTCCCAGCTTTTCGAGCTCACCGGCTGCCTGATCCTCACCCCTCAGAAATCCTACTGCCTCAAAGACGAGTACGACCGGCGGTTCTTTGAGATGGAGCTCATGCACGGCAATGACTATTTGGAATATACGAAAAAGATCATGGGCCGCGGCAGGGAGCAGAGCGCGAGGGAAGGAAATTACATCGGGTCCCGCCGCCCCTTCGGGTATGAGCGCATCTTTGTCAATAAGCGTCCCACTCTCGCCATTGTGCCCGAGGAGGCGGAGATCATCCGCCTGATTTTTGAACTGTACACCGGCCCTGATCGTCTAGGTCCGTACCTCATAGCGTCCCGCCTGAACGAGATGGGGCTCCATCCCCAACGTGCCGACAAGTGGACGCAGGATGCGGTGAGAAGTATCATCATAAACCCTTTGTATATAGGGAAAATCCTGTGGAACAGACGGAAGACGGAAAAGGAATACCGGAACGGCGAAATCGTGACGACCCGAAATCTATCCGAGGACTTTATCCTGTCCGACGGGAAGCATGAGCCCATCATCAGCCGCGAAATTTGGGACCGCGCGAACGAGATCCGCAAAACGCGCACCCATCCGCCCGCCCGTCGTGACCGCGCAAAGCTCGTGAACCCTCTCGCCGGTCTCATGCGGTGCTCCGTGTGCGGAAAGGCGATGTCATATAAGCTGTGCTACGATCACAAGTACAAGACCCCCCTCCCCCCGATTTTTATCTGTACCACGATGGGATGCGAGACGCGGGGCGCGACCGTCTCCGACACCATGTCCGCGCTTGAAGCTCTGCTCCGCAAAACGGCGGGTGAGCTCGAAGTCGAAGAGGCGCGGCAGGAAACGCCTTTCGATCCCACGGAATACTCTCGGCAGATCTACGTGAACCAGATCGCCGAAATGGAGAAGCAGCGGGAACGGCTCTATGATTTTCTCGAGCGCGGCGTCTACGACGAGGAAACATTTTTGAAGCGAAACGCGTCCCTCCGCCAGAAGATCGAAGAAGCGCAGGCCCGCCTTTCGGAGATTCACGAAAAAGAAAAAACCGCGGATGAGACGGCAGCTTTCGGATCCACCCTGCAGCGGTGCATCGAGAGCATAAACAATCCGTCATCCTCCGCGGAATCAGTGAACCAATTATTGAAGGAAATCCTTTCCCGAATCATCTACAAGAGAGCAAAAACAACACGTTTCAAGAAAGACAATGTCCCTCTTGAACTCGAACTTATTTTTAAGTGATCCATTTCTATCTTCCGTGATCGTATGAATCCGTCCCCGCAAGATCCCAATGCTCTCCTATCCCCCTCCGTCCTCCTTATTATACCCCTTCATCCGGCCCGCGTCAACCCCTCATAGGATCGGCGCGGGCCATGTCAGTCTTCGAGGAGCTTTTTCATCTCGAACACTTCGGCCTCTATTGTCTTTTCGATGATGTCCATATCCATCGTGACGCCGTGTTCTGCGAGAAATTTAATTACGTATTCTTTCTTCTTCGCCCCGAGTCCCGTTCCTTTGAAGACCTGCTCCGCGGCAAAGACCCCGATGGAGACAAGCTCCCGGAACCGCGCGAACCGCTCTCCTTTGAACCTCTCCCGGATCATCGGGAGCAGAAACGCCCCCGCGATGGCGAAAATAAGAGCGATCAGAGCGAGCACAATGCCCGTGATGTTGTACGTTCTCATGCGGCTTTATCCTCCTTCCCGATTTCGGAAAACTTTCCTTTTCTGCTTGCTGCCTTGATGATCTTCCCGACGTATCCGTTCTTTGAAATGTTCTCTGCAGTCGACTTGATCCCGTTCGTTGCCACTACGCCGAGGATCGAAGTGACCGCCGTGATCGAAAGAGACTGCGCGATCTCGTACCGTCCAAACCACGCGAGGATGTACGAGCACCACACCCACATGACCGCGTTCACGATGATGAACGTCGTGATCCGCTTCGTGTAGGTTTCACCCCATGCCCTGCGGAATCGGACGATTCTCCGCGCCCTTCCGATATTCTTATTTTTCGAGGTATTCATCAATCGCCTCCGCGAATCGGTGCAAAAACACCATCATTTCCTCCCGCGTCACCGGATCGTTCAGCCTGAGTTTGAGCTTGTCCGCCGAGGACCCTTTCAGGATTCCCACGGAGACGCCCCAGTTCACAGCGTCTACCGCCCAATCGTGGGGAGTGTTCCCGTCCCCCGGCTTTCCGGCTTCCGCTGCCGTTCCGCCTGCAGCTGACGCTCCCGAAGACGTCCCTGCCGATCCCCCGGGGATTGCGTCCCCTTCGTAGATCCCGATTTCGTTCCGGATCCCGAGATACGGCGTCGGATCAATGGCGGAATTTGCGATCCGCACCTCGAAATGACAATGGGAACCGAAGCTGTACCCGGTATTTCCCTCTACGCCGAGCGCGTCCCCGGTCTTCACGCTCTCTCCCGCCCGGACGAGCCGTTCGGCCATGTGACAGAGGTATATTTTCATTCCGCCCGCGCAGTCGAGCCGGACGTAATTCCCCCACTGCCATGTGAGCGTCGTGTCTCCCTCCTTCGGGATCATCGTGGAAATGCCGACTACCGCGTCGCACGGGGCCCGGATGATCTTTTCGTCCTGTCCGACGAGATCGACACCCGCGTGCCAGCCGGGAGTACCGTTCAGGATCCGGTTTCCATAAGGGGAGCTCAGTTTGACCTTGCCTCTGTACGGCAGTTTCAGGATTGCCATCGCTCCGCCTCCCTTCTCAGTTTTTGTGCTGCTCGAACTTGACGACGATTTCCCGTTCGAGCTCCTTCTTTTCCTTCTCCGCCTCTTGATACTCCGCGAACGCCTGCGCCAGTTCCCCATTGTGATTTCCTGTTTCGATCCACCGATTGACCCAGAAGATCCATCTGCTTTCCGCGTGCTGCATCCGCTCCTCGCAGGCGGCTTTTTTCAGCCGGTATTCTTCGCGTTCCGAAGCCTTCTTCTCTTCCGCGTCCAGCTTGCCGTCGATATACCGCTTGATGTAATGGACTGTGATCCCGACGAGACCGCTTCCACCGAGGAGCGCGGACGCGATAAGAATACCGACCTCATACCAGCTCATGCCTGTTCAGCCTCCGTTCGATCAGTCTTTCGAGTTGCCTGCCGAATATCCTGTCGAGCAGACGGTCAATCCATCTCTGCATTTTCACCTCCGCGCCCTCCGTCGCA
>CACZRJ010000124.1 GCA_902783535.1 uncultured Ruminococcus sp.
GATGATGTCACCTATTAACAATTTTTGCCGCATGCGGCAGTTTTGTAAAGTAGATGACGCCACCTATTAACAATTTTTGCCGCATGCGGCAGTTTTGTAAAGAAGACGATGCCACTCATTTACTATTTCCGACGCAATCCCCGATTTTGAAAAGCACTGCGTTTTTTTGCATGAAAATGAAAAGACCTCTTGCTTTTTCCGTAAATGTGTGTATAATATAGGTGAAAAGAAGATATAGCAGACGATGACTGGACTTGCGTCCGGTCATCTTGCATGTAAAGGAGATTTTCACATGGCTGCAAACGCAGGCGGAAAACAGTATATCAAGAATCCCGGCAAAAACATCGCCACCCGCGTCCGCGAGGCCATCGAGCAGCCGGTCGTCGACGCCGGATATTCCATCTGGGATGTCACCTTCTACAAAGACGTCTCCGAAATGGTCCTCGAAGTCTCGATCGACAAGAAGGACGGACCGATCGGAACGGACGACTGCATGGCGGTGACGAACATCGTTGATCCGATCCTGGACGAGATGGATCCGATCGAAGACAGCTACAGTCTGATGGTGTCCGGCGGAGGATACATCCGCGACCTGCGACTGGACGAGCACATCGACTACGCGATCGCGAACGGCTACCCCGTCGTCATCCGCACGTTCGTCTCCGTTTCCTTCGAGAACCTGGAAACAGCACCCGGCGCCGAGGAGAAAACGGAAGCGAAAACCGGAAACAAGAAAGGCAAAGCGAAGAGCAAGGAAACCGGAAGCAAGCAGTGGGAAGGAAAGATCCTCTCCTACGACGACAACCTGCTCGAACTGGAGACAGACGCCGGAAAGATCAAACTCGACCGCAAACTGATCTCCAAGATCACCGCCATCTGCGACGAGCGCGGACGCGCGGCGCTGATCCCTTCGGAGGACGAAGAGAACAAATAAACATCGGAATAAGAAAACTCGATACAGATCTGATTCCGGGCGTTCGCTGCCCGGAAAAGCGAAAGGAATGAACATGAAAAAGAAATCATCAGCGAAACAGTCCCCCGCCGAAGTCGGCATCGTCAACAAGGAACTGTTCAAAGCGCTCGCCGACCTGGAGAAAGAGCGCAACATCAGCCAGGATTACATGATGGAGAAGATCGTCGCAGCGCTGACGAACGCATACAAGAAGGAGTTCGGATGCGAGAACGTCGTCGTCAAGGCGGATCCGCTGAAACAGGAGATCCACATGTTCCGCGAATACACGGTCGTGGAGACCGTTCTCAGCCCGAAGACGGAAATGTCCGTCGCGGACGCGCGCCAGTACGTCCCGCTGATCAACATCGGCGAGACCTTCGAAGTGGAAGTCAAGCCGACCTCCTTCGGACGCGTGGCTGCCGCCTCGGCGAAGAACGTCATCATCCAGGGCATCCGCGAAGCGGAGAACGGCATGATCGCGAAGGAATATGAGGACAAGAAAGAATCCATGGTGACCGCGGTCGTCGTCCGCGTCGACCCGACGATGGGCAACGCGACCGTCGCGATCGACAAGAACGAACTGGTCCTGTTCCGCAACGACCAGATCCCGAACGAAACGCTCTCCCCCGGAGACCGGATCAAGGTCTTTGTTTCCGAAACGAGAAAGAGCGCGCACGGACAGGCGGTCCTGCTTTCCAGAAAGCATCCGGACCTCATCCGCAGACTGATGGAACTGGAAGTGCCCGAGATCAAGGACGGCATCGTCGAGATCAAGGCGATCGCGCGCGAAGCCGGCAGCCGTTCCAAAGTCGCCGTCTGGTCCAATGACGAGAAGGTCGACCCGATCGGCGCGTGCATCGGACCGAAAGGCGCCCGCAAGGCGGAAGTCACGAAGGAACTGAACGGCGAGAAGATCGACATCGTCCCGTATTCCGACGACAAGGCGGAGTTCATCCGCGCGGCGCTCGCGCCCGCGACCGTCGACAGCGTCTTCCAGACGCCGAAGGGCGAAAAGACCTACTGCGCGGTCGTCGCTGAAGACCAGCTCTCCCTGGCCATCGGCAAAGAAGGCCAGAACGCGCGTCTGGCGGCCAGACTGACCGGCGCGACGATCGACATCAAGAGCCCGAAAGACACGCAGGGCTGACGCCCGGAAGAAAACGGCGGGTCAAATCAGAGAAAAACGAAGGTGTTTGAATGACCGGACAGAAACCGAAACACGTCCCGGAACGGAAATGCATCTCCTGCGGAAAGCATCTGCCGAAGGCGGAAATGATACGCGTCGTCCGGACGACAGAAGGCGTCCCGATCATCGACAGAACCGGAAAGGCGGACGGACGCGGCGCATATCTCTGCGGAAGCAAGGAATGCTTATACTCCGCGAAAAAGGCCAGACGCCTGGACCGCGCATTGTCGGTGAAGATCCCGGAGTCGCTCTATGAAGAGATTTCCGAGATTCGTGAAGAAGGCGGTGAGTCATGACGGACCGGAGATACGGGATCATCGGACTTGCCTACCGGGCCGGAAAGCTCGCGTACGGCACGAACAGCGTCATCGAAGCCGTCCGGAACGGCAAAGCGAAACTCGTCCTGGCTGCGGACGGGATCTCGGAGAACACCGCAAAGCAGCTGAGGGACAAAACGAATTACCGCGCGGTCCCCTTGGAGTTCCTTCCCCTCTCCACAGAGGAGCTGGGAAAACTCATCGGAAAGACCGAGACCGCGGCCGTCGCGTTCCTGCAGGAAGGATTCGTCGTTTCCTATCGAAAATCGTCCGATGCGCAAACCGGGTCTGCAGACAGGCAGAACGGCGGACAGAAATGTGAGGATAACTAATGGCACAGAATACTACGAAAAAAACCACCAGCGCGGAAGTCAGTCTCCGCGTCAACGATCTGTCGAAAGACTTCGACATGTCCAACAAGGAACTCATGGGCGTCCTTGAAGGCGTCGGCGTCTCCGTCAAGAACCATTCGGCCGTTCTCGAGCCGGAGGAGTTCGGGCTGCTTTTCGAAAAGCTGACGCAGGATCACCAGATCGACATCGGCGCGTTCTTCGCGAAATACGACGAGGTCAAGAAGGCGAAGCGCGAAGAGGAAAAGCGCAAGGCGGAAGAAAAGCGTCTCGCCGAAGAGGAAGAACGCCGCAAGGCGAAAGAGGCGATGGACGCCGCGCGGAAGAAGAAGCAGTCGCAGAAGCAGCAGAATCAGCAGCCGCAGAAGCAGCGTTCCAGAGACGAGGTCCGCATCGTGGACACCCGCGGAACGGTCAACGCCGATCTGTCCAAGTACGACGACAAACTGCTGAAATACGATTCGACGCTGCCGGACAATCATTCCGGTAAGCAGAAGATCAAAAAGAAGAACAAATTCGCCGATCAGCAGCCCCAGAAGGGCGGCGAACGCGGCAAGCCGAACCAGCAGCGCGGCAAGCAGAAACCGGTCAAGCCGAAGCCTGTCCAGCTGGTCATCTCCGTTCCGGACGAGATCACCGTCGCGGAGCTCGCCTCCCGTATGAAGAAGACGGTCGGCGACGTCGTCAAGAAACTGATGGGCATGGGCGTCATGGCCGGCATCAACGATTTCATCGACTACGACACCGCGTATCTCGTCGCTGACGAATTCAAGATCGTCGTGAAGAAGGAAGTCATCGTCTCGCTCGAAGAGCAGGCGATCGACAAGACCGAAGACACGGACGAAACGCTGAAACCGCGCGCGCCGATCGTTGTTGTCATGGGCCACGTCGACCACGGCAAGACGTCCCTGCTCGACGCCATCCGCGACGCGCACGTCACCGCCGGCGAAGCGGGCGGCATCACGCAGCACATCGGCGCCTACAGCGTCCACGTGCACGACAAGGACATCACCTTCCTGGATACGCCCGGCCACGAGGCCTTCACGGCCATGCGCGCCAGAGGCGCGAATATGACGGACATCGCCATCCTGGTGGTCGCGGCGGACGACGGCATCATGCCGCAGACGGTCGAAGCGATCAACCACGCGAAAGCCGCGAACATCCCGATCATCGTCGCCATCAACAAGATGGACCGTCCCGGCGCGAATCCCGACAAGGTCATGACCGATCTGACCAACTACAATCTCGTTCCAGAAGCATGGGGCGGCGACACGATCTGCGTGCCGATCTCCGCTCTGAAGAAAACGGGCATCGACGAACTGCTCGACATGGTCCTTCTGACCGCCGAGATGCAGGATCTGAAGGCGAACCCCGACCGCAAGGCGCAGGGCGTCGTCGTCGAAGCGAAACTGGACAAGGGCAGAGGCGCCGTCGCGACCTTCCTGGTCCAGAAGGGCACGCTGCATACCGGAGACACCGTCATCGCCGGAACGGCCGTCGGCCGCGTCCGCGTCATGACGAACGACAAGGGCCGCACCGTCAAGGAAGCCGGTCCGTCCATCCCGGTCGAGGTCACGGGTCTGGCCGAAGTGCCGAACGCAGGCGATCCCTTCTTCGCCGTCAAGGACGAAAAAGCCGCCCGCGAACTGGCCGACCAGCGCAGAGCGGAAGAGAAGGAAGCGCGTCAGGAAGCGTCGAAAGTCAGTCTGGACGACCTGTTCAGCCAGATCGGCGGCGGCGTGAAAGACCTGAACATCATCGTCAAGGCGGACGTGCAGGGCTCCGCGGAAGCGGTCAAGCAGTCGCTTGAGAAACTGTCCAACGAGGAAGTCAAGGTCCGCGTCATCCACGCGGCCGTCGGCGGCATCACCGAGAGCGACGTCATGCTGGCGAACGCGTCCAACGCGATCATCATCGGATTCAACATCCGTCCCGACCGGACGGCGACCGAAGCCGCTGCCCGTGACAAGGTCGAGATCCGCACCTACCGGATCATCTACGAATGCATCGGCGAAGTGGAGGCGGCCATGAAGGGCATGCTCGCGCCGGAATTCAAGGAGAAGGTCCTCGGACATGCCGAAGTGCGCCAGACGATCCACGTCCCGAACGTCGGAACGATCGCCGGCTCGTACATCACGGACGGCAAAGTCGAACGGAACTCCCAGATCCGCGTTCTGCGCGACAGCGTCGTCATCTTCGAAGACAAGATCTCCTCGCTGCGCCGGTTCAAGGACGACGTCAAGGAAGTCAATGAAGGCTACGAGTGCGGTATCGGACTCGAGCGGTTCAACGACATCAAGGAAGGCGACGTGCTCGAAGCGTTCATCATGGAGGAGGTCGCCCGCTGATGGGCGCCTACAGGCAGGACCGCGTCAACGACGCGGTCGCCCGCGAAATGACGGAGCTTCTGCGGAGGGCGAAGGACCCGCGGATCAGCGGCGCCTTCGTCAGCGTCTCCGGCGCGCGCGTTTCCGGAGACCTTTCCCAGGCGAAAATCTACTATTCTGTGCTCGGACCCGACGAGGGCGTGGAAGAAGGGCTGAAGTCCGCTTCCGGATATCTCCGGAGCGAACTCGCCCGCACGCTGAACCTCCGCGTCACGCCGAAGCTGATCTTCGTGCGCGACCACGGTCCCGAGCGCGCGATGGATATCGCTCTTCTTCTGAAGGAGGAAAAAGAACATGCGTCGTCAGCAAACAGCGACAACCAATCCGGAGACGGCCCGGACGAGGATCAATGAGCAGGAGGCAGTCCGGTTCTTTGCGGAACGGGACGCCTTTCTTATCTACACCCACAACGGACCGGACGCGGACACGCTCGGTTCCGCCGCCGCGCTCGTATTGGGACTGCGGCAGATCGGAAAGGAAGCGTACGCGTTCAACCGGGAAGGGATCCTCAGAAATCTGACTTTCCTGAACGACGGGCATCCGTTCGTCGAATCGCTTTCATCGCTCCCTGAAAAGGATTATGTCCGCGTGTCCGTCGACATCGCGAGCATGAAAATGGTCTCCGAGGAAGACCGGATCCCGTTCGAGCTGTCGATCGACCACCATATGATCTGCACGGTGGCATGCGAAAAACTCCTGCTCCGTCCGCGCGACCCCGCGGCAGGACAGATCGTTTTCGATCTTCTGAAAAAACTCGGTGTCAGGTTCGACAAGACCATCTCGACCGCGCTCTACGCCGCGATCAGCTCGGACAGCGGCGGATTCCGCTACGATTCCACGAATCCGAAGACCATGCGGATGGCCGCGAAGCTGATGGAGTCGGGGATCGATTTCGCGAAGATCAACCGGCAGCTGTTCGACACCCGGTCGATCGCCCGCGTGAAACTGGAGTCGCTCGCAGGCAGCAAAGTCGAACTGTACGCGAACGGACAGATTGCGCTCATCTGCCTGTCGAAGCGGGATATGGATTCCTGCGGCGCGACGGCGTACGACGCGGTCGGGCTGAACGACATCGCGCGCAGGATCGAAGGCGTCGAGATCTCGGCCGTCATCCGGCCGGAAAAAGGGCATTACAAATGCTCCTTCCGC
>CACZRJ010000125.1 GCA_902783535.1 uncultured Ruminococcus sp.
GCCGATCACGAACAGGTAGAGACTCGCCCACATGCCCTGCTCGCCGAGATAGTTCGGATGCCGCATGTACCCCCAGGGTCCGCGGGTATTGAATCCGAGATCGTAGGGAGACGGCAGGTCTTCGAGTTGTTTGCATTCCGCAAGCAGCTGCCGTTTTTTCTGATGGAATCTCCACTGGTATTCGTCGGAGACCGTTTCTAGGGCAAGGAAGGAAACCGACAGCGCCAGCGCGGCGAAATCCATCAGCCCGAAGGGTGTTTTCGATTCCATGCACGCGACCGCGGGCAGGCAGATGGCGAGCACGAGCAGGTTCTGGTAAATGCTGATGAAGAACAGGTCGAACAGCGTCCACATGCCCTTTTTCTGAAAGAACTTCATGCCGTGAACGATCGACCAGCGGTAGTCCTCGTTCCCGGTCCAGAATTTCAGCCTGTAGGCGCCTTTCCGCGCGAAATTGACGGTCAGCCGAATGCCCCACGCGGTGACGACCAGCGCGAAAACGAGAATTCTGACGTTCATGCCGCTCTTGACTGCGACGATCCACAGATACGCGATCGGGAGCAGGCTCCACAGTTTGTCCATCTGGGAATAGTTTTTTGTGAGCTCGCCGGCGATGAAGCAGTAGGCCGCGCTGCAGCCGCAGACGATCAGCAGGATCTTCAATGTCGATTTCTGCAGTCCGGACAGGCTCTGCCCGTTCAGGACGACGCTCAGAACGATCAGCGCGAGCAGGACCAGCGCGGCGAGAACGGTTCCGATTGCTTTTTTCATATTTTTCTCCAAAACGACCGTAATGAAAAATTACGAGACAAAGATAGCACATTCCGTCCACAAAGTCAACATGAAGCCGGTCTTTTTGAAAGCCATCAGAAGCATTCGCCCGGAAAGGGATTGCATTTCTTTTTCCGTTCGGTTACAATGAGTGCGGCAAACGGCCGGCAATAATTCTGTCCTTCGGATGCGCATGCCGGTTTCCCGGGAGGTCTTCAACCATGAGTTTCTTTCTGTTCGACGTCACATATCTGATCCCGTTCGCGCTGCTCGGCGTTGTCGCGGCGGTCGTACTGCTGATCTGCAGGCGGAAGAAAAACGGCGTCCGTCCCCCTTACGCGAAAGCCTTTCTCATCATAGCGCTCGTCCTGTTCGGGTTCGCGCTCGTGACGGTCGTCCTGATCCCTCTCGTGCACTATATCAGCCTCGTGTTCCGGTTCGGGCTGTCCTTCATCTATTCCGCCTTCAAGTCCCTGTAGCCGTTCCGGGCTGACGATCCATTCGAAAGGAAGAGAACCACTGATGGAAAAAGCAAAGAAACGCAAATTTTATGCCGCGCTGATTGTCTTCTCCCTGATCGGGCAGGTCGCGTGGGTGGTCGAGAACATGTATCTCAACGTGTTCATCTACAAGATGTTCAACGCGTCCGCGTCCGACATCTCGGTCATGGTCATGGCCAGCGCCGCGGCAGCGACGCTGACGACCGTCTTCATGGGAGCCCTCTCCGACCGGCTGGGGAAACGGAAGGTCTTCATGTGCTTCGGATACATCCTCTGGGGCATTTCCATCCTCGCATTCGCCCTGGTCCGCGTCGACCTGATCTCCTCCCTGTTCGGCATTGCCTCGGGCGCGTCCGCCGTCTGCGTGACGCTGGTGATCATTCTGGACTGCGTCATGACCTTCTTCGGCTCCACGGCGAACGACGCCGCGTACAACGCGTGGCTGACCGACCGCACGGACGAGCACAGCCGCGGCAAGGCCGAGGGGATCAATTCCATGATGCCGCTCGTCGCCATCCTTGTTGTCTTCGGCGGATTCATGAGCTTCGACCTGAATTCCCCCGAAAGCTGGACGGTCATCTACATCGTCATCGGCGCCGTCGTCTTCCTCATCGGCATACTCGGCTTCTTTCTCGTGGAAGACGCGCCTGCAGGGCGTCCGGACAGCATCGGATATCTTCCGACCATCCTCTACGGCTTCCGGCCGTCGGTCGTGAAAAAGAACGTCTCGCTCTATCTCACGCTGATCCTTTTCGTCCTGTTCGGCATTTCCATCCAGATTTTCATGCCCTATCTCATCATTTACTACGAGCAGACGCTGCAATTGAGCAACTACGTCCTGATCATGGCGCCCGCCATCCTGCTCGCGTCCGTCGTCACCGTCCTGTACGGGCGGCTGATCGACAGATTCGGCTTTGAAAAAAGCGTCTTTCCGTCCCTCGGCATGCTCGCGCTCGGGTACGTCCTTCTTTTCCTGTTCCCGGGCGTCGTCCCCGCGTCCGGCGTTTTGATGATCGTCCCGGTCTTCGCCGGGTCCCTGCTCATGATGAGCGGATATCTGACCGGCATGGCCGTCTTCGGCGCGGAGATCAGGAACCGGACGCCCGAAGGCATGGCCGGCCGGTTCCAGGGGCTGCGCATCCTCGCACAGGTCCTGCTTCCCGGAGTCATCGGTCCCGCGATCGGCGCCGCGGTGCTGCAGAACGCCGACACGATCGTGAACAGCGACGGCACCGTGTCCTTCCTGCCGAACAACCTGATCTTTCTCGCTGCCTTCGCAGCCGAATTCCTGCTGTTCGCCGGGCTGGTCCTCATGCTCCTGCTCAGGAAGAAGTCAAAAACGAAATAAGTGCGGATATAACGGCGCGGGACCGGTCAGACCGGTCCCGCGTATCTGTTTTTTCTATTCATCCGTTCGAGCCGTCCGGCTCTTTTTTCTTCTTTTTCCATCCGGCCGACGCCGATGCGCAGGCAACGCAGCCGAAGACCGCGGAAACAAGGCAGAGATCGAGATATCCGTCCTTTCCGAATTCTCCCGTGATGAGCGGGATCCCCCAGGTCGCGGAAGCGCTGCCGACGTAAACGAAGGCGTTCATCAGCCCGGAGATCAAAGCGACTTTTCCTTTCTTCGCGAAATAGGGCGGGATGACGCAGATCAGGATCAGGTTCACGCCGTGCATGGAGCCGGCGACAACAGCGAGACAGAAAGCGGACAGCAGAACGCTGTTTCCGCCGGCGAACCTGAGCAGGACCGCCGCGAGCGCGCCGAGTCCGAACAGAGCCGCTGCGCACAGCAGTTCGTTGCGGATCAGCTTTTTATGCAGGACACCCGTCAGCAGGTATGCCGCCGCCCCGCACAGCGGAAGCAATGCGCCGCTGAGGACGGAGAGCGTACTGTCCAGTCCGAAGGAGTCGGAAATGAATGATGGCGTCCAGTTGGTCACGCCGTCTCTGAGCACGCCTTGCACGAGGATCGCGAGCAGAATGAGCGCGAACAGAAGCGCTTTTTTCTTTTTCCCGCCCTCGATCTCGTCGCAGACGGCCGCGTCC
>CACZRJ010000126.1 GCA_902783535.1 uncultured Ruminococcus sp.
CCGACATGGCGGACGGCACGAAGGAATGCGGCAGGATCGCGGGAGACATATCGATCCAGGACGTCTCCTTCGGATATTCCGCCGCGGAGCCCGTACTGAAACATATCTCGCTCGACATCCATCCGGGAGACTTCATCGGACTGGTCGGAAGGAGCGGCGTCGGCAAAACGACGATGATCAATCTGATCATCCGGATGTACGACGTGACGGACGGAAGAATCCTTCTGGACGGAGAGGACATCCGCTCCTACAGGGCGTCCGACATCCGGTCTCAGGTCGGGATCGTTCTGCAGGAAACCTACCTGTTCAACGGAACGGTCTATTCCAATATCGCCTACGCGAAACCCGGAGCCACCCGCGACGAGGTGATACGCGCGTCGAAACTGGCGGGCGCGCACGGCTTTATCATGAAACTGCCCGACGGATACAACACATACGTCGGCGCGCGCGGAAACACCCTTTCCGGCGGAGAAAAGCAAAGGATCGCGATTGCCCGGGCGGTGCTCAGGAACCCGCGGCTGCTGATTCTGGACGAGGCCACGTCGTCGCTCGACACGGATACGGAGAAGCAGATCCAGGACGCGCTCGCGGGACTGTCCGCCGGACGTACGACGGTCGCCATCGCGCATAGACTGTCCACGCTCCGGAACGCGACCAAGCTGGCGGTTTTCGAAAAAGGCGAGCTGGAAGAACTCGGAACGCATCAGGAACTGATGGACCTGCAGGGACGGTACTACCGTCTGGTCATGGCACAGCGGGAAATGAACAGAATGGCAGGGGCGGAAGAGGCGACGCCGGAAGGCGAATGACGGCCGCCGCGCGAAAAACAATCAAACGATTTGAAAGAAAGGACGCGGCGCTGCCGCGCATAAAGAGGTGAAACGATGATGAACAATCAGGAAAAAACGATGGATAAGATCGTCGCTTTCTGCAAAGGACGGGGCTTTGTCTACAGCGGGAGCGAAATCTACGGCGGACTTGCGAACGCCTGGGACTACGGCCCGCTCGGCGTGGAGTTCAAGAACAATATCAAGAACGCTTGGCGGAAGAAGTTTGTTCAGGAATGCCCCTACAACGTCGGGCTGGATTCGGCCATCCTGATGAATCCGCAGGTTTGGGTCGCGTCCGGGCACGTGACGACCTTCAACGACCCGCTGATCGACTGCAGAAGCTGCAAGATGCGGCACCGCGCCGACAAACTGATCGAGGACTACAACGCGGAGCACGGGATCACGGACGTTTCCGTGGAGGCAATGTCCGACGACGAGATGATGAAGTATATCCGCGAGCAGCAGATCGCCTGCCCGGGATGCGGAAAGAGCGACTTTACGGACATCCGGAAGTTCAATCTGATGTTCAAGACGTTCCAGGGCGTCACGGAGGACAATTCGTCTGCGGTCTATCTCAGACCAGAAACCGCGCAGGGCATTTTCGTGAATTTCAAAAACATTCAGAGAACGACCCGCAAGAAGATCCCGTTCGGCGTCGGACAGGTCGGGAAGTCCTTCCGGAACGAGATCACCCCCGGCAACTTTATTTTCCGCATCAGGGAATTCGAGCAGATGGAACTCGAGTTCTTCTGCAAGCCCGGGACCGAACTCGAATGGTTCGATTACTGGAAGAACTATTGCCATCAGTGGCTTCTGTCGCTCGGACTGCGCGACGAGAATCTGCGGACGCGCGATCACGATCCGGCTGAACTCGCCTTCTATTCCAACGCGACGACGGACTTCGAATTCATGTTCCCGTTCGGATGGGGCGAACTGTGGGGCGTCGCTTCCCGTACGGACTACGACCTGACGCAGCATCAGAAGGTCTCCGGGCAGGATCTGTCCTACTTCGATCCCGAAACGAACGAGCACTACATCCCTTACGTGATCGAGCCCTCGCTCGGCGCGGACCGCGTCGCGCTCGCTTTCCTGGTCGACGCGTATGACGAGGAAAACATCGGAACCGAGGACAAGCCGGACGTTCGGACGGTCCTCCATCTCCATCCCGCGCTGGCGCCCTTCAAAGCCGCGGTGCTTCCGCTTTCGAAGAAGCTTGCGGAGCCTGCGACGGAGATCTACGAAGAACTTTCCAAACATTTCCTCGTCGACTACGACGAAGCGGGGTCCATCGGAAAACGGTATCGCCGCGAAGACGAGATCGGGACGCCGATGTGCATCACGTTCGACTTCGACAGCCTGGAGGATCACTGCGTGACCGTCCGGGACAGGGATACGATGGAACAGATCCGGATCCCGATCGACTCGCTGAAGCAGGAGATCGAAAAACGGATCGCATTCTGAGAAAACGACGCCGGCCCTTTCCCCTGGAGAGGGCCGGTTCGCCTTGAAAAGAGGAATTTCAATTCATGATCATCGAGCGTCATCAGTCCATCGGTTCAACGAACGACCGCGCGAAAGAACTTGCTGCGTCCGGCGTGCGGGACGTCTGCGTCGTCGCGGACAGCCAGACGTGCGGCCGCGGCCGCATGGGCAGGTCCTTCTTTTCGCCCCCGGGGACGGGTCTGTATGTCTCGTTCGTCCTTCCTCCGGAAGACCTTTCCATGCTGACCGTATCCGCCGCCGTTTTTACGGCGCGCGCGGTGGAAAAGACGATCGGAACACAGGTCGGTATCAAGTGGGTCAATGACCTCCTGCTTTGCGGGAAGAAGATCTGCGGCATTCTCGCAGAGGGCGTTTTCTGTCCCGGAGAAGGCATTCCGTACGCGGTGGTCGGCATCGGGATCAACGTTCTGAAAGCGGACTTCCCGGAATCCATTCGCGAAACGGCGGGTGACATCGAGTCGCTTTCCGGGATCAAGCCGGACAAAGAGGAGCTTCTGAGCCGCCTGATCGCGGAATTCGAGAACGGCGCGCATGCGTCAAGGCGGGACATCCTCGGGGAATACAGGTCCAGAAGCGTCGTCCTCGGAAAAGAGATCCGCGTTTTCCGCGGAACCGAGTCATATGCCGCGACCGCCCTGTCCGTCGACGACAACGGAGGGCTGTGGGTCAGTCGGGAAGGGGAACGGATCCTTCTGCAGAGCGGGGAGGTCTCGATCCGGATCCCGCAGGAGTAAGCCGGCAAAAGGAAAACAGGCGTCTGCGTTCGGCAGGCGCCTGTCTTTTCGGTTCGGTCACGCTTTTTCCTTGTCTTTTTCTTCGTGGTATTCCTTTTCGGTATTGACGTTCCAGACCGGTGTCCGGTCGGCCGAACCGTCTTTGATGCAGCGGACGGCTTCGATCGCGGTCATCATGGAGTGATCCATGTTGTTGTACCGGTGCTGTCCGTTCCGGCCGATGCAGAAGAGGTTTTCGATTCCGTCGAGATAGGAGCGGACGCTGTCGAAGTGCTC
This sequence comes from uncultured Ruminococcus sp., assembly GCA_902783535.1. Lineage (GTDB taxonomy): Bacteria > Bacillota > Clostridia > Oscillospirales > CAG-382 > Coliplasma. Next base: position 3,344 of record CACZRJ010000126.1, read on the forward strand.
ATAGGAGCCGAAGTATGCCGGATAGGCCTTCTTGACCTTCTCCCTGTGCGCGTCCAGGACGTCTTCCTTCCGGATGACGCCGATGTGCTCCAGTTCGTCCGAAGCGAAGCTGATGAACTGATCGTCCGGCATGTTCCAGAGATCGTCGTTTTCAGAGCAGAAATATTCCAACCCGATCCAGACGGTCTTTTCCGGGTCCTCAAGCATGTACGGAGACCAGTTGTTGAAGATCTGGAGCCGGCCGAGCTTGACGTCCCGTTCCTGGATATAGATCCAGGTGTCGGGGACGATGTTTCCGACGGTTCTGATCTTCGTCTGGTTCTGGATCTGCAGTTTGTTCACCAGCAGTCCGACGGTGATGAAGTCGCGGTAGGGCAGCGCCGATGCGGTTTCGTAAACGTCAGAAGGAACGTTTTCCTTGCCGATGCCCTCGACGAGGTCTTTTACCGGCATGGAGGAGAGATAGTAGTCGCCGGAGACCGAAGTCCCGTCTTCAAGGACCAGGCGCTCGATCTTCGAACCGTTCAGAACGACCTTCCGGACGGGGGAGTTCATGCGGATCTCTCCGCCTTTGCTCCGGACGATGTCGGCGAGCGTTTCCCAAAGCTGCCCCGGTCCGTATTTCGGATAGGAGAACTGCTCGATCAGAGAGGTCTCCACCTTGGCGTTCTTTTTGCGGAAGGGCTTCGAGATCGCGTCGGCGAGCGCTTTCCAGAGCGAAAGGCCCTTGACTCTCTGCGCGCCCCAGTCGGCGGACAGTTCCTTCGGGTCTACGCCCCAGAGCTTTGTTGTGTAGTCCTCGAAGAACATTTCGTAGAGCGGCTTGCCGAAACGGTTGATATAGAAGTTCGCCAGATTGTCCTCCGGCAGTTTGCGGAAGCAGGATTTGAGGTATCCGAATCCGGCTCTGAAAGTGTTTTTGAAGCCCATGTTGCGGAAGGTTTCCGCGCTCATTGAGATCGGATACTTGAAGAACTTTTTCAGAAAATAAATGCGGGAAACGCGGTCGCGTATCAGCATGACGCGGTCTTCCGTCTCCGGATCGGGTCCGCCCGCGGCGAACGGCTTTTCGCGCCCGAGCAGCCTGTCGTCCTTGGCTGGAGCGCCCTGGGTCGGCATGATCTCCGCCCAGAGCCGGTTGACGTCCTCGACTTTTGAGAAAAAGCGGTGCCCGCCGATGTCCATGCGGTTGCCGTTGTAGCGGACGGTCCGGGAAATGCCGCCGATCGTGTCGCTTTCCTCCAGAATGACCGGATGGATGTCGGTGTGATTCAGCAGTTCGTATGCGGCCGTCAGCCCGGCCGGGCCGGCGCCGATGATGATTGCGGTCTTAGCCATTGGTTTCCTCCTTTTCGCCGGCGTCTTCCGGCGAAACCTTTTTCTCGCGGACGAAGAATTTCCGCCCGATATAATTCCATGCAGTGACGGGGATTGCGATGATGATGTTGTAGATCAGCTCTTTCGTGTCGCCGCCTTCGAACAGAAGGATGCAGAGCTGGTTTCCTCCGATGCTCAGCGCGAGTCCGATGATGCCGACCACGGTGAATTCAATGAACGCGCGGGCGGTCCGGCTTTTCTTCTTCTGCGACTCGGACGTGAATACGAGGTACATGGAGATGAAGTTGTTGATCAGCAGTCCGACGAGAAATCCGACGAGAACGGAGATCATGTTGCGGACGTCCTTGACGATCCACCAGCTTCCGAGATCCGGGAGGATCAGGGAATTGAACAGGAAGAACGCGAGCTTGTCGAACAGAAACGCCGTTCCTCCCGCGAAAAGATAGCGGACGAGCTCCATGCTCCAGAGTTTTTTGATCAATCGAATCATGAGATGTTTCCTTTCCGCCCTTCTAGAGCCGCCAGTCGATCGCTCTGTCTCCGAGAAAACGGTTGCAGGCGGAAAAATGGCCGCAACCGAAGAATCCTCTGCAGGAGAGCGGGCTCGGATGCGCGGATTCCAGCACGAGATGGCGGGGATTTGTGATCAGCGGCTTTTTGCTTTTCGCGTAATTTCCCCAAAGCAGGAAGCAGACAGGCTCGTCTTTTTCGTTTACCAGAGAGATCGCACGGTCGGTGAAAGTTTCCCATCCTTTTCCGCGATGGCTGCCGGCCTGTCCTTCGCGAACGGTCAGCACGCTGTTCAGAAGCAGAACGCCCCGTTTCGCCCACGGCGTCAGGTCGCCGGTCGACGGCACGGGAATGCCGAGCTCATCCTTCAGTTCCTTGTAAATGTTGAGAAGAGAGGGAGGAATCTCGACGCCTTCGCGAACGGAAAAGCAGAGTCCGTGCGCCTGCCCGGCGCCGTGATACGGGTCCTGCCCGAGGATGACGACTTTGACGTCCTTGTAGTCGGTCAGCCTGAATGCCGCGAACAGGTCGTCCATCGGAGGGAAAATGCGGTACCGCCCGCTTCTGTATTCGCCGATCAAAAAAGCGCGGAGCGCCTGGTAATATGGCTTGTCGTATTCCGGGGCGAGAAGGGCGTCCCACCCGTTTCCGAAATGAAACATGTCGTTTCTCCGTTTCGATGCGGCTTTTCTTCAAATGGATTGTACCACATTCTTCGCACAGATGCAAGCCTAAAGTCGGCGACCGCGTCCGGGAGGGGAAGCAGGACGCAAACTGAACGTTACTGTTCAGTCAACTGAAATTTTTCTTGTCGATTTCTTATTGACAAAACGGCGGGAAAAGGATAGTATTGACAGAGGAAGAAAACATACCGCAGGAGGTGAAAACTGAATGGACGTTGGGCGAAGTAATGGCATAGAACCGCACAGTCTTTCGCGTTCCGGCTTCTCGGCCCGCTGTCCTTTCAGGGGTCCTTTCGGGCTTTTTGCGAAAGTGTTCTGACCGGTTCCGGATCCCGGGCATCCGGTGCATGCGGTTTTACGCCATACCTGACCTGATCATTTCCGCCGTCGCACGGCTATCATTGGGAAAGGATGGTATTTTTTTATGGAAATGGATACCATGATCCGGGAGGAATTCCCGAAGAAGATCAGCGAGATGCTGACCAACCGCCAGTTCCGCGAGATCCGCGGCGCGCTTTCCATCCTGGCTCCGCAGGACGTGGCGCTCGTCGTCGAGGAACTGGAGGAGAGCGAGCGCGTCCGCGTGTTCCGGCTGCTTCCGAAGGAGACGGCCGCGGAGGTTTTCGTCGAAATGACCCCTCCGAATCAGGAGGCGCTGATCAAGACATTCACCGACAACGAACTGCACGAGGTCCTGGAGGAACTGTACATCGACGATACGGTCGACATCATCGAGGAGATGCCCGCCAACGTCGTGAAGCGGATCCTGAAAAACACGGATTCCGAGTCCAGGGAAGCGATCAACCAGATCCTCAGATATCCGAAAGACAGCGCCGGCAGCATCATGACGACCGAATACGTCCGTCTGAACAAGGACATGACGGTCGCGGACGCATTCGCGCGGATCCGGCGGACGGGCGTCGACAAAGAAACGATCTACACATGCTACGTGACCGAGCGCGACCGCTCCCTGATCGGACTCGTGACCGTCAAGGATCTGCTGCTGGCCGACGAAGACTGCGAGATCAGCGCGATCATGACGACGAACGTCATCTCCGTCGACACGTCCGAAGACAAGGAAGCCGTCGCGCAGATCATGAGCAAATACGACTTTCTGGCCATCCCGGTCACAGACAAGGGAAGCCGGCTGGTCGGCATCATCACATACGACGACGCCGTCGACGTCATCCAGGAAGAGGCGACGGAAGACATTGAAAAAATGGCCGCCATTCTGCCGACGGACAAGCCCTATCTCGCTACCGGCGTCTTCGAGACCTGGCGCAAGCGGATCCCGTGGCTGCTTCTCCTGATGGTTTCCGCGACGTTCACGAGCACCATTCTCGGACATTTCAACGAAAAGCTCGCGGTCATCCCGATCCTGACCATCTTCATCCCGATGCTGATGGATACCGCAGGCAATGCCGGCGGGCAGGCGTCGGTGACCATCATCAGAAGCCTGTCGCTCGGTGACGTTCACATGGGAGACGTTCTGCGGGTCATCTGGAAAGAGATCCGCGTCGCGGTCCTCTGCGGTCTTTGCCTCGCGGTCGTCGGATTCGGAAAAGTCATTCTGATCGACGGCGCATCGGTCATTCAGGCGCTGGTCGTCAGCCTGACGCTCGCGACCACCGTCATCGTGGCCAAACTCGTCGGATGCACGCTCCCGATCCTCGCGAAGCGCATCGGACTCGACCCCGCCGTCATGGCGAGCCCGTTCATCACGACGATCGTCGACGCGCTCAGCCTGCTCATGTATTTCGGCATTGCAACCTGGCTGCTTGACTTCACAGCCTGAAATCTATCATCGGAGGAACCGACATGTCCATTTCATTCCGCCAAGAGCAGATGCAGTTTCAGCTGGATACCGCGCGTTTCAGCTACGTCATGCAGGTGAGAGACGGATTCCTGCTGCATCTTTACTGGGGACGCAGAATTTCCGAAGGAGATCATTCCTATTTCTTCCGCGAGCAGGGACGCGCGGCGTTTTCTCCCCGCCTGGAGCATTGTCAGGGCTTCATTCTTGACGACGTCCCGCTGGAGTATCCGTGCTGGGGAAGAGGCGACCTCCGTACGCCTGCGCTCGAGATCGAGCACGCCGACGGAAGCAACATCGCCGACCTCCGGTATGCCGGTCACGACGTCATCGGGGGCAAGC
>CACZRJ010000127.1 GCA_902783535.1 uncultured Ruminococcus sp.
CCCTGAACGGTATGGGAAAACTGCAAAAGAAACCTCTTCTGTCGCGGCGGGCAAAAGAGGTTTCTTTCATGGAGCGGGCGACGGGAATCGGACCCGCACAGTCAGCTTGGGAAGCTGATATTCTACCACTAAACTACGCCCGCGTGCCATTCCGGATCACTGCCCGGAACGGATGCATTGAATATTCAGTTTTTTCTGATGTAATTGACGAACGCGTACCGTATGCCCGCGATGGACTCTTTCCATTCTGTCCAGGAAACTTTTTTCCACGAACCGTCTTCGTCGAGATTCGGAAGGAACGCTTCGACGCCTTCCGTGGACGTGTCGAATCTCGTGATGTACGCGTCGGTGCAGAAGGGAAGCATCTGCCTGTAGATGCTCGCGCCGCCGCAGATGTAGACGTCCTTTTTCTCCTGCGGATCGTTTTCTTCCGCAAGACGCATCGCTTCCTCGGGAGAACGGGCGGCCAGAAGCCCTTCCATTGACGACTGATATCCGGAAGAGATCACGATGTTCAGTCTGTCGCGGAGCGGCCGTCCGCCTGGAAAGCTTTCCAGCGTTTTCCGTCCGTAGACGACGATGTTTCCGGTCGTGAGCTCGCGGAATCTGCGCATGTCCTCCGGGACGGTGTGCAGAAGCTGGTTCCCTTTGCCGATCCCCCAAGAGTTGTCGGCGGAGGCGATCAGGATGACTTTGCGGCTCATATCGCTACGGGAATGCCCTTGATCTGCGGATGGGTCTCGTAATCATCCAGCCGGACGTCATCGGGCGTGAACTTGTAAAAGTCGTCGATTTCCGGGTTGATCCAGAACTCCGGAGCCGGAAGCGGTTCCCGGGAGATCAGTTCTTTGATCAGGTCCACGTGCCGGTCGTAAATATGCGCGTCAGCGATCACATGAACGAACTCGCCGGCGATCATTCCGGAGACCTGCGCGAACATGTGCAGAAGGACCGAATACTGTACGACGTTCCAGTTGTTGGCCGTGAGGATGTCGTTGGAACGCTGATTCAGGATGCCGTTCAGGACTTTCTGCCCGTTTTCCATCGTCACGTTGAAGGTCATGCTGTAAGCGCAAGGGTACAGATGCATGGAATGCAGGTCCGCGAACGTGTAGAGGTTCGTCATGATCCTGCGCGAGAACGGGTTGTTCTTCAGATCGTAAAGCACTCTGTCGACCTGGTCGAACATGCCTTCCCTGTACTGATGCTTGATGCCCATCTGGTAGCCGTAGGCGGTCCCGATGGAACCGGTTTCATCTGCCCAGGAATCCCAGATATGGGAATGCAGGTCGTGGATGTTGTTCGATTTCTTCTGCCAGATCCAGAGGAGTTCGTCGACGCAGTTCTTCAGATTCGTTTTCCTGAGCGTCAGCGCGGGGAACTCTTTGCGGAGATCGTAACGGTTGACGACGCAGAATTTCTTGATGGTATACGCCGGGGTGCCGTCGTCCCAGTGCGGACGGACCGCCTCTCCGCGCGTGTCGGTACCGTTTTCAAGAATGTCTTTGCACATGTTTATGAACAGTACGTCCGCGTAAGCCACTCGTCAGCCCTCCCTCTTCAAAGCTCCCGATAAGTCTATCACATCCGCCGGGAAAAAGCAAGAGGAAAAATCGCCCGGAAAGGGAAAAAGTCGGTGCCGGGAATTCGTCCGGTCAGCGGACGGGGGCCTCGTGCCCGGTCGCGGCGGACTCGTAAATGGCGTCCAGGATCTTCATCAGCATGACGCCGTCTTCCGCCGGCGCGCGGCAGGGGACGCCGTCGCGGACGCAGTCGATGAAGTGGAACATTTCGCGGTTGAAGAGCCCGTTGAAGTCGAGCGCGGTGTTGCCGGACGGGCGGATGTCGACGAACCGTCCGTTCATATCCGTGAAGAATTCGATCTGCGGGTCGATCCGGGCGCCGGCTTTCGTTCCGAACAGTTCGATGTTGCCGACGTCGTTTTTGATGTTCAGATTGAAGGACGCCTCCACGTTCATCGTGAATCCGTTCTCGAACCGGATCAGCGCGGTCGCGAAGTCTTCCACGGAATACTTGAAGTCGATCCCGAGACTGCTCTTGGAAACCCATCCCTTGTCTCCGCCCGCGCGGTTGTCTCCGAGATTGTCATACGTCACGCCGTAGACGGAAACCGGTTTCGGGCAGCCTGCGAGATATCGGCAGAGGTCGATGACGTGGACGCCGAGGTCGATCAGCGGACCGCCGCCGGAGTATTCCTTGTCCCCGAACCAGCCGCCGGGGCATCCGTTTCTGCGCAGATAGGTCGCCTTCGCGAAATACAGTTCGCCCATGGAGCCCGCGTCGATGAAGGACTTCAGAATGTCCGCGTCGTTGCCGAACCGGCGGACGAATCCGATCATGAGCAGTTTCCCGCTTCTTTTTGCAGCTTCGAGCATTTCGTTCGCTTCCGAAGCGTTCATCGCCATCGGCTTCTCGCAGAGGACGTTGCATCCGGTGTTCAGCGCAGCGACGGTCGCTCCGCAGTGCGCCGCGTTCCATGTGCAGACGGAAACGGCGTCGAGCGCTTCCTTCGCGAGCATTTCGTTGTAGTCTTTGTAATAGGATTTGAAGCCGTTCGCTTCGGCGTAGGCTTTCGCTTTCGGCTCGTCGATGTCGCAGCACGCGACGAGTTCGACGCGGTCGGGCATGGCTTTGTATCCGCCGAGATGGCAGTGGCTGATGTTTCCGCATCCGATGATGCCGATCCTTGTTTTGCGTTCCATGATTTGCCTCTTTTGTATGTTTGATATTTTTTATGTGCGCCGGGAACACTCGTGTTTTTAAACATGAGATGAAAGGCGCGTGAATATTATGTAAACTTTTTCAGTTTCAAGAGTATTTTTCACTTCTTCTGCGTATATAAGAATATGAATGATAATATCCGGAAGGAGGTGAAAATAGTGTATCATGTAGAGTGTATCGACGTCCGTAAAGGACACCCGATGTTTGA
>CACZRJ010000128.1 GCA_902783535.1 uncultured Ruminococcus sp.
AACATTGCAAAAAAGGCTATGCACATGATTAAACTGCGTCTGCTTTTCGCTCTCATTTAAAGCCCCTCCCCTGTAAAGAAAAATGCGTATGCCATCCGGAATGATCACAGGCTGGATACGCAGGTGGTGGAAGCGGAGGGACTCGAACCCACGACCTCTGCGATGTGAACGCAGCGCTCTAACCTGCTGAGCTACGCTTCCGAGCGAGGATGATTATAGCACAAGCTTTCCATGATTGCAACGGGTTTTTCAAAACTTCTTTTTTTCTTTCGTCCGGTATGTTGAAAAGGATGTCAAAAGCGTTCGTCAGGCTTCGATAAGCAGATGAGAACGAAAAAAGTTGGAAACCGGCCGCCGCATGTCTCGTTTTTTCGATTATTCTCCGAGATGACTGCCGTTTTCGCCTTTGAAATGGATTTTTTCGTTTTTTTGCACTCGAATGTCCCTATTTTTTCTAAAAACAGTGGATTTTCAAGAAAAAAGTGATATAATCATTAAAAAAGGATGCTTTCGAGTGCCAAAAAAGAAAAAAGTTAGGAGAAAATGCATGAAACACAAGTATGTGTATCTGTTCAGCGAAGGAAATGCCAAAATGCGCGATTTGCTCGGCGGAAAAGGAGCGAATCTTGCGGAAATGACCCGTATCGGACTTCCTGTCCCCCAGGGATTCACGATCACGACCGAAGCATGCACGCAGTATTATGAGGACGGCCGGGTCATCAACGAGGAGATCCGTGAACAAATCATGGAATTCATCGGCCGGATGGAAACAATCACCGGAAAAAAATTCGGAGATCTTGAAAACCCGCTTCTTGTCTCCGTCCGTTCCGGTGCAAGAGCGTCGATGCCGGGAATGATGGATACCATCCTGAACCTCGGACTAAACGAAAAAGTCGTCAATGTCATCGCAAAAAAATCCAACAATCCTCGCTGGGCGTGGGACTGCTACCGCCGTTTCATTCAAATGTTTTCCGACGTTGTTATGGAAGTCGGTAAAAAGCATTTTGAAAAGCTGATCGACAAAATGAAGGAAGAACGCGGAGTCGAGTTCGATGTCGAACTGACTGCCGATGACCTCAAGGAACTTGCAAACCAGTTCAAGGCAGAATACAAAAAGCAGTTGAAAAAAGATTTTCCCGATGACCCGAAGGAACAATTGTTTGAAGCAATCAAGGCTGTTTTCCGTTCCTGGGACAATCCGCGCGCAAATATCTACAGGATGGATCATGACATTCCGTATTCTTGGGGAACAGCGGTCAATGTTCAGATGATGGCTTTCGGAAATATGGGTGACACGTCCGGCACCGGCGTTGCGTTCACGCGTAATCCTGCCACCGGAGAAAAGGGCCTGATGGGAGAATTCCTGATGAACGCCCAGGGTGAAGATGTCGTTGCCGGTATTCGCACGCCAATGCCGATTGCAGAGATGAAACGCGTCTTGCCGGAGGTTTATGAACAGTTCCTCGGCGTCTGCAAAACGCTGGAAGACCATTACCGTGATATGCAGGACATGGAATTCACTATTGAAGACCGTAAACTGTATATGCTTCAGACCCGCAATGGAAAAAGAACCGCTGCAGCCGCAATCAAAATTGCATGCGACCTCATTGACGAGGGCATGATTACAGAGCAGGAAGCCTTGATGCAAATTGACGCGAAATCTCTGGACATGCTGCTTCATCCGCAGTTTGACAAAGCCGCATTGAAAGCCGCCAAACCAATTGGCAAAGGCATCGCCGCTTCTCCCGGAGCCGCTGCCGGTCATATTGTGTTCACTGCCGAAGATGCAGTCGTGCGTGGCAAGAAAGGTGAGAAAGTCATCCTGGTCAGGTTAGAGACATCTCCGGAAGACATCGAGGGAATGAAATACGCTCAGGGAATCTTGACTGTGCGCGGAGGGCAGACTTCTCACGCCGCTGTCGTTGCACGCGGAATGGGCACCTGCTGTGTTTCCGGATGTGGCGAGATTAAAATGGACGAGGTCAATCATTGCTTCACTCTTGCCGGAAAGACTTTCCGTGACGGCGATGAACTTTCTTTGGACGGTTCCACCGGATTCATTTACGGCTCCATGATTCCGACAGTTCCAGCCGACCCGAATTCCGGATACTTCGGACGCATCATGGATCTTGCCGACAAATACAAAACAATGGGAGTTCGAACCAACGCAGATACGCCCGACGATGCAAAACAGGCAGTTGAATTTGGAGCAGAAGGCATTGGACTTTGCCGCACCGAGCATATGTTCTTTGCACCGGACCGTATTGGTCCCTTCCGCCGCATGATATGTTCCGAAACCGTTGAAGAAAGAGAAGAAGCGCTCAACGAAATCGAGCCCATGCAGCGTTCCGATTTCGAAGGACTGTTTGAGGCTCTTGGCGGCCGTCCGGTCACCATTCGTTTCCTGGATCCGCCTCTCCATGAATTTGTGCCTACAGAACCGGAAGATATCAAAGCACTTGCTGAACTAAAAGGAAAGACTCCGAAATACATAAAACAAGTCATCGCCGGACTTCACGAATCTAATCCTATGATGGGACATCGTGGATGCCGCTTGACCATCACTTACCCTGAAATTGCAAAAATGCAGACAACCGCCGTCATTCGTGCAGCGCTCGCAGTAAAAGCAAGACATCATAAATGGGATATCGAACCAGAGATCATGATACCTCTGGTCGGTGAAGTCAAAGAACTGAAGTATGTTAAGGACATCGTAACTAAAACCGCAAACGCGATTATTGCGGAGTCCGGAACCGACCTCAAATACAAAGTCGGTACGATGATTGAAATACCGCGCGCCGCATTGACTGCCGATGTCATTGCAGACGAAGCTGAATTCTTCTGTTTTGGGACCAATGACTTGACACAAATGACCTTTGGCTTCAGTCGTGATGACGCCGGAAAGTTCCTTCCGTCATACTACCAGGAGAAGATCTATGAATCCGACCCATTTGCAAGATTGGATACAATCGGAGTGGGCCGTCTGATGGAAATGGCAATCTCTCTGGGACGTAAAAACCATCCCACGTTGGAGTGCGGAATATGTGGCGAACACGGTGGAGATCCTTCTTCCATTGAATTCTGCCAGAAAATCGGTTTGAACTATGTTTCATGCTCACCCTTCCGCGTCCCAATCGCTAGGTTGGCTGCCGCTCAGGCCGCCATTAAGGAGCAGGGGAAATAAGAACCCGATTGTAATCGTACAATCAAGAATATCCTGAATCGTGCAAGGTTAAATATCCTAACAAACAACCCCATCAGGCAAAAACTGAT
>CACZRJ010000129.1 GCA_902783535.1 uncultured Ruminococcus sp.
AGTTTTCCATCGCGTCCGACGTGTACGAAGAAGCGTTTCTGACCGCCGCATACGGAGTTTTCGCTCAGCGGTGCGGGATTGCGCTGGAGCCGCCGTATTCGGACTGGCGCCGCATCGCCTGTCACGACCACGGGATTCAGCTGACTACGCAGCGACGGATTGACGGAGGCGAGTTCGTTGATGCGAAAAAAGCAGTTTTTGAGAATAACTCTTCGTCCGCTGCAAAGGTTCACCCCGAGATCTATGACGGCCCCGGACTCATCGCGCATTTCCCGTTCGACGGGTCCGCCGCGAACACCGTGCCGGGCGGCATGACGCTTTCCCCGCTGAAGGGGACGGCCCAGTCGTTCAAAAAACTGCCGAATCTGATCTGGGATGGTGAATCCAACCGCGTCTTCGAGACGAAATCCGGGCGTGACAACGGCTGGACGGGGAAACTGGACTATGACAAGTCAAAAGGGATCACGTTCCATTTCTGGCTGCGGCGTACTGATGCGCAGAAGGGAAACCGGTTCGACGGAGATATGCTTGCTCTTCGTTCGGGACGTTCCAATTCCTTCCGGTTTTATTGCAACTGGGGTATGCCTTATTATGAGTTCAACGGATCCAGGATCTATTCTGGCGCCCGGTTCGGCGACGACCGCTGGCACAGCTACTCCGTTTCAATCGGCCCGGATTCCGCTTCCGGCCAATGGATGTGCCGGCTGTACCGCGACGGCAAGCTCCTTAAAGCCGCATCCGCTTCCAACACGTTTTCTCCGGGAGACGAACTCACGTTCGGCGATGTCACGAACGTCGGCGCGGAGGGGTGTTATTTCGACGAATTCCGTATTTACAACCGTGCCCTTTCCGAAGAGGAAATCGTGAAGCTGTCCGAACGGGTCGAAGCAATCAAGCCGAAAGTCCTGATTGCGTCCGGCGGACATCACGATGCAGGCGACTATAATCCGCGTTCGCATATCGACGTCGCCCAGGTCCTGATGGACGCATACGAGGTCGCGCCGAAAAAATTCTATGACGGCCAGCTGAATATCCCGGAAAAGAACAATGGCATTCCGGACATTCTCGATGAGGCGCTTTGGGCGTTGAAGCTGTGGATCGGACTTCAGGACGAGGACGGCGGTGTTTACAACGGCACGGAATCGGACGGCGACCCGAATTTCTTCCAGACGGTCGAACTCGACCCGAAGGGCGATTTCGTCTTTGCCAAGGACAGCCGCGGATCGTTCCAGTTTGCCGGAGCGATGGCGCATGCATCCCGTCTTCTCAAAAATATCGGAAAGACGGAGATGGCCGCCGATTATCTGGGCCGTGCCCGCCGTGCCTATGACTGGGGCGTGAACCACAAGCCGCAGACCAATGATTCGAAAACATTCGGCTCTTATTACACTGCCCCGATTGCCTATGCCGCCGCCCAGCTTTTCCATACCACGGGTGAGGACGCCTATCATCAGGCGTTTCTGGACAATACTCCGTGGAGAAGGAACTCGAAAGCGGCGATGACAAATACCAATTATGACCTTACACTTGCGGCTTACGCCTATGCCGCCATTCCGCAGTCCCAGGCGGATAGCGTCATTCATTCTGATGTGATCCGTGCCATTTGTGAAGAAGCGGATATGTATGTCAGCGCATCGAACAAGGCTCCCTACAAGTTTATACGGCATCACAATGCGCCGATCAACTGGGGTACCGGTGCCTACGAACATTTCCTTACCGTCGTCTGGCATGCATGGGCTTTTACAGACAACAAGCTCAAGGTCAAATCATACCGTGAAGCCATGATCAAGACCGCGGACAATACGCTCGGATGCAATCCTCTGAATCTCAGCTGGATCGTCGGCCTCGGATCGAACGGCATCCATGCCCCGCTTCACAACAGCCGGTTCAATCCCACCGGTTTTTCCGTTCGGGGAATGCAGGCGCAGGGCCCGGATGACAAGGGAAAGGAATACAGCTATACCGATACGCTGTTCCCGAAGCGCGACAAAACACCGTCGCTTTACTGTTTTGTTGATGCCATTTTCGCGATCGGAATGGATGAAGGCACCGTGATCCATCAGGCCGAGACCATGGCCGCCTTCGGCCTCCTCCTCCCGGATGTGAAAAAGCCGGAGGATGATAAAGGAAGCGGAAAATAAAAGAAGCGCGGGAGCAGAAAAGCACCCCGCGCATCATGTCCGGTCCAGGACAATCCGCCGCTCCCGTTGAAAAAAACGCGGGCGGCGGAATATGTTTCTGTCCGGACGGAAATCTCAGTAACGGTAATCGTCCGGTTTGAATGGGCCGGAGACTTTCACGCCGATGTAGTCGGCCTGTTCCTGCGTGAG
>CACZRJ010000130.1 GCA_902783535.1 uncultured Ruminococcus sp.
GTCTGACAAAGGGCCTGTCCGGAAAAACCTTCGGGAAGGCTGTCAGAACCGCTCTGGATGCCGACCGGGGCGCATCATCGGAATACCTGCCCGAAAGTCTGGTGAGACTCTGCGGACTTACGGATGAACCACGCGCCGTCGAAGCTGTCCATTTCCCAAAGGACGCGGAAGAGCTGACGGAAGCCAGGAAGCGGCTCGTTTTTGACGAATTCTTCCTCTTTATCCTGTCCGTCCGCCTGATGAAGGCGAACAGCGAGGAGCTCAAAAACAATTTCCCGATGAAAACGGTCTGGGATACGGAAGACGCGATAGAACGTCTGACGTTCCGACTTACCGATGCCCAGACGCGTGTCTGGCGTGAGATAGAAGCCGATCTCGGAGGAGACCGTCTCATGTCAAGGCTGGTACAGGGCGACGTCGGTTCCGGAAAGACGGTTCTGGCCTTCCTCGCGATGCTGATGACTGCCGCGAACGGATACCAGAGTGTTCTGCTGGCGCCGACCGAGGTTCTGGCAAGACAGCATTTTGAAAAACTGACGGAACTGAAGGCCCGACAGCAGATAAAATGTTTGAATCCGGTACTCCTGACAGGTTCTCTGAAGCCTTCGGAACGAAGGGCGGTTCTTTCGCTGATCGAGAGCGGGGAAGCAAATGCCGTCGTCGGAACCCACGCGCTGATCCAGGAAACGGTCATGTATCACAGCCTTGGTCTGATGATCACGGATGAACAGCACAGGTTCGGCGTGCGTCAGAGAAATACCTTAAGGGAAAGAGAAAAGGCCCCGCATATGCTGGTCATGAGCGCGACGCCCATTCCCAGGACACTCGGGGTAATCTTTTACGGAGATCTCGATATCTCCGTGATCGACGAGGTTCCGAAAAGAAGGCTTCCGGTCAAAAGCGCGGTCGTTGACGAGACATTCCGGGAAAAAACGATGCGTTTCATAGAGAAACAGGTTTCCGAAGGAAGACAGGTCTATGTGATCTGCCCGATGATCGAACCGTCCGAGTCTCTGAATACGTACAGCGTGACGGAAGAGACAGCCGCTTTCCGGAAAGAATTTCCGAAAATAAATGTCGGAATGCTTCACGGGAGGATGAATTCCGAAGAAAAGAACCGTACCATGGAGGATTTCCTTTCCGGCAGGACACAGATCCTTGTCTCCACCACGGTGATCGAGGTGGGGGTAGACGTCCCTAATGCGACGGTCATGCTGATACTGGGAGCCGAGAGATTTGGGCTCGCCCAGCTTCACCAGCTGAGAGGGCGGGTCGGAAGAGGCGAACACCAGTCCTACTGCATTTTTCTTGCGGGACAAAAATCGGAAGCCGTCGATGAAAGACTTCAGATCCTTCGGGATTCCACAGACGGATTCCGGATCGCGGAAAAGGATTTCGAGCTCCGCGGCCCCGGCGACCTGCTCGGAATACGCCAGAGCGGCGACGCCATGTTCCGGATTGCCGACGTGACGCGTGACGCGGAGATTCTGACCATGGCGGGGAGGACAGCGGCTGCGGTTCTGGAAGACGATCCGGCCCTGATACTTCCGGAACATGAGCTGCTGAAAAAGGAGATGGACCGGAGAATGATGGCAAATGGGCGAAATATTGTGCTTTAAACAGCATTTTTTTGTATAAATTGCCCGTCGGATATGTTATAATCAACGCTGTAGACTTTGTTAGTTGTCGGTACCGAAAGGTTTTCTGACGCCTGACAGTGCCGCGGAGATCCATTATAACGGAGATTTTGTTTCAAAACCTTCACGCGTCCGGACGCTGCGTGTCTGATGCCGAGGGAGATGAACATTTATACATACAGCCTGGAAACAGCGTGGAATGAGATGCGGGGGATAAGAAATGAATATCGGAATGATAGCGCACAACAGCAAACGTACGCTGATTGAAGATTTTTGCATCGCTTATAAAGGAATTCTTTCAAAACATGATATTTACGCGACAGGGACTACCGGGAGGCGCATCGAAGAAGTAACCAGTCTTCACGTTCATAAATTTCTTCCCGCTTCCCTCGGTGGAGAGAAGCAGTTTACGGAGATGATCCAGCGCGGCGCGATGGACATGGTGATTTTCTTTTACAATCCTTCCATGATCGATCCGAAGGACCCGGACGTGATGACCGTGGTATCCGCCTGTGACCAGAATCCGATTCCGGTCGCGACGAACATCGCGACTGCCGAGATGCTGATTCTGGGCCTCGGAAGAGGAGATCTTGACTGGAGAATCGGAGCCCGGACAGGAGACGATCTGCTATGAGAGTGATTGCGGGCACTGCAAGATCCATGCCGCTTCGAACGCTGAAGGGAACGGACATCCGTCCGACGACAGACAAGACAAAGGAAACACTTTTCAACATTATGCAGTTCCGGATCCCCGGCTGCCGCTTTCTTGACCTCTTCGCCGGAACAGGGGCGATCGGAATAGAAGCGCTCAGCCGGGGAGCTTCTGCGGCTTTTTTCGTCGAAAAGGACAGAAGAGCCCACTCACTGATCGCTGAAAACCTGGCTTATACCAAGACGGACGCGAGGGCGAAACTGATCAGAGGGGATGTGCTTCAGGTGCTTGCGCAGCTTGAGAGAGAAGAGCCGTTTGATATTATTTTCATGGATCCTCCGTTTGATCAGGGCCTGGAAAAAGACGTGCTTACGTATCTTTCAGACAGCGGTATTCCGGCTCCGGGAGGACTCATCATCGCGGAAGCGTCCGCGGGTACGGATTTTTCATATCTGCCGGATCTCGGATACGAGGTAGTGAAGAGAAAACTCTATACTCACAGCTCGCACATTTTTCTCAGAAAGAAGGAAAACGAACAATGACCCCAAAGATCCGAAAAGCCGTTTACCCGGGAACCTTCGATCCGTGCACCAAAGGACATCTCGATATCATAAAGCGCGCCGCCCAGCAGTTCGACGAGGTAATTGTCGGAGTTTTGCGCAATTCGGCAAAAACTCCGTTGTTTTCTACAGAGGAACGTGTTAATATACTTAAAGAAGTTACGAAAGAAATCCCGAATGTCGAAATTCGTTCATTTGAAGGCCTTACGGTCAGCTTTGTCAGAGCATGCGGCGCTGGAGTCATAATCAGAGGACTCAGGGCCGTTACAGATTTTGAATACGAACTTCAGATGGCTCAGACAAACAGGATCCTTGCGCCGGATATCGATACTTTATTCCTGACGACAAGCCTCGAGTACGCGTATCTGAGTTCGACGACCGTCAGGGAGATCGCGGAATTCGGTCATAACGTGGAGCAGTTCGTACCTCCGGTTGTGGCAGATCTGATGAGCAGAAAACGATCTTCGCGGAATGAATTTCAGTAAGAAATAATGTAAGGAGAAAAGGGAAGAATGGCCAGCAGAATCGAGCAGATTATCGAAGAAATCGAAGAGTATGTCGACA
>CACZRJ010000131.1 GCA_902783535.1 uncultured Ruminococcus sp.
GTTTGAAGGAAACATTCTGTTTTACGGGAAATCGGGATTCGATTATTCAAGAAACTTCGGAATACGCTATCATGATCTCGAAGAAGGAGCGGACGACTCGTTCTTTCTTTGCAGGGAATTGATCCCGGGATATCTGACGGGCGTCACCGGAGTCTACCAGACTCCTAAGGGATACTACGTGGATCCGAAGGACGTGGACGCTTTCGACGACCGATTCCCTCAGAAAGAAAAGAAACGGATCCCCGGTCAACTATTTTCATAGAAAGGCGGACAGTTTTTGGAAAGCCTGACTTCCGCGCCCAATATCTGGTCATATCATATATATATATTGAACATATGTTCATGTGTGTTATTGAAGTATAAGCGAATGAATCAAGAAATGTTTCACGTGAAACATTTTGAAATCATCTGTTCCCTCCCCTGTGAATTTACGGATCACTTCGTAAGATTGGAAAAACAATATCCGAAAAAAAAGAACCGGGGCCTTCAAACAGATTCGGATCATGCGCGACGAATCAATCACAAAATGACTAGAATACAGAATGCCGTTGACGGTAGAAAACCCATTCCAGAAACATATGCAGTTTAAATGTTTCACGTGAAACATTCCGCATAGGCTCAGTATAATCGGACGATGACGTCAAGACGGCTGCAGAAGAACGTCATCATGCAAGCGCATGAACAGATAACGAACGAACAAAACCAGACAAGCAAAACAACGCATGAGGGACCGGAGCGCAAATGTTTCACGTGAAACAATTGCGGAAAAGGAATAATAATGTCGAAGCAGACGTATACTCCCCGAAGCGAAAGAAGGTGAATTGTTTCACGTGAAACATTTTAAAAAAATACTGTACATCATTGCCGTGGCGTCATTTATGATGTCAACTTCATGTGCGAATGTGATATATCCGGACACAGAAAACAGCAGTCCGGCAGCTGTTGAAGAAAACAAGGTGAAAGAGCTGATCCCGCAAACGATCAAGTTCGCCGGGCAGAAAATGCAGATATACACGGACAATTCCAGCCGGATCCTGTACGACAGTACAGAGATCGGGTCGGTAAAGTCCGCTGTACAGCGCAGAAATGACTTTCTGGCGTCAGAATACGGCATTTCGATTGAAGTTCAGGAAATCGACAGCGGCAAAGTGGCAGAAAAACTGAAAGAAACGATCGAAAGCGGAGTGAAATCCGTCCACGCGCTTTGTTACGACGCGGAAACGATGTCGTCGTTATACGCTTCAGGATATTTGACCGACATGCTGAAGCTACCCGAATTCAACGAAAAAGCATGCGGGCTCACGGATTCCGAGGAAGATTATCAGAAAATCGGGCAGAGTCTGTATATGATCAGATCATCAAGTATTCCGTATTTCAATGACCTGTACTGCGTATACTACAGCAAAAATGCAATCGCCAACGCGGGTTTGGGCGATCCCGAGCTGGCTGTTCTGCGCGGAGAGTGGACGCCGGCTGTGTTTCGCCAGTATTCCGAAGCGATCGCATTCAACGTCATGAAAAAGTCCTCATACGACTCTGCGACCGATATCTTCGGATATTCCTCCAGAGAAAAGAATCAACTGCCGGCGCTGCTTTCAAGGAGTACGGGGATACCGACCATTCAAAAGAGCGCCGAAGGATATCCCGAGATCGCATCCGTCACCGAGCAAGACGAACAACTTGCATCGGAACTTCAGGTTCTTTTAAAAAGCAGGTCAAAAGCCCCTTACTACGGCTCTGAAGCCGTTGAAGCACTGTATTCCGGCCGGCTGGGAATGTATATCGACAAACTGTCTTTTCTGGACGTGCTTTACGAAAAGAAAGAGGAAGATCCCGATTCATTTGATTACGGGATCGTCCCGCTGCCGTCGGGAAACGGTCGGAATTTTTTCACGCCCTGCGGATTTGACGTTCCGGTGATCGCCGTTCCGGTAAACACGCCGCTTCCGGATCTGTCAGGCATAGGCGTTTCGCTTCTTTGCGGGGCAGGGCGGACGTCCGTCACGCAGGCTGCGATCGATTCTTATGTCGCGATGTTTTCATTCGGCAACGATCAATCGTGCATGATAGACACGATCATCCGCCAGGCCGGAGCCGAATTCGGAACCCTCTACGGAAAGGCATTTCCCGCCGTCTACAACACCGCCGACGGCCTTTACGCGGACCTGATGTCGAAAAGCGTCTCTCTGCAGTCTCTGCTTGACGCAAAAAAGAAGGAATTTGACGCATGCATAGAGCTCAACTTCAAGGGAAAAGCACTTGACTGAAGCAGTCAAATATGGTAAACTGACTTTTGGCGGCTGAATCCGCCCTTGGAAAAAAAATAAATAACATAAATGTCAAAGGAGCCTTTTCATGAACGCAAAAAAAACAGTCGAGGATCTTCAGGTCGAAGGAAAACGTGTCCTTGTCAGATGCGATTTTAACGTCCCGATCAAAAACGGCGTCATCACCGACGACACGAGAATCGTCGCGGCGCTGCCCACAATCCGCTACCTCATCGAGCACAACGCCAAAGTTATTCTGTGCTCCCATATGGGCAAGCCGAAAGGCCAGCCTCTTCCGGAGTATTCTCTCGCTCCCGTCGCCGACAGGCTGACGGAAAAACTCGAAAAGCCCGTCGTTTTCGCGGCTGACGACAATGTCGTTGGCGAAAACGCAAGACGCGCGGTTTCCGAAATGAAAAACGGCGACGTCGTTCTTCTTCAGAACACCCGCTACCGTCCGGAAGAAACGAAGAACACCGAAGAATTCTCGAAAGAACTCGCTTCTCTCGCGGATCTGTTCGTAAACGACGCGTTCGGCGCCGCGCACAGAGCGCACTGCTCGACCGTCGGCGTTGCGTCGTTCGTCAAGGAATCCGCCAACGGATATCTGATGGCGAAAGAAGTCAAATTCCTCGGCGACGCGGTCAACAATCCTGTCCGTCCGTTCGTGTGCATTCTCGGCGGCGCCAAAGTCGCTGACAAGCTGAACGTCATTTCCAACCTCCTGACGAAAGCGGACACGCTGATCATCGGCGGCGGAATGTCCTACACCTTCCTGAAGGCGCAGGGCAAGTGCGTGGGAACGTCCCTCGTCGACGACGAAAAGATCGAATACTGCAAGGAAATGCTGAAAAAGGCCGAGGAGAACGGCGTGAAGCTCCTGCTCCCGGTCGACACCGTCATCGTCAAGGAATTCCCGGACCCGATCGATGCTCCGATCGCCATCTCCGTTGTCCCGTCCGACAAGATCCCCGAGGATCAGATGGGCCTCGATATCGGTCCGAAGACGAGAGAACTCTTTGCAAAAGAGATCCTCGGAGCGAAAACCGTCGTATGGAACGGACCGATGGGTGTTTTTGAAAATCCGATCCTCGCCGAAGGCACGCTGGCGATCGCAAAAGCGATGGCCGAAACGGAAGGAACGACCATCATCGGCGGCGGCGACTCCGCGGCAGCCGTGAATTCCATGGGATTCGGCGACAAGATGAGCCATATTTCCACCGGCGGCGGCGCATCTCTCGAATATCTTGAAGGCATCGATCTTCCCGGCATCGCCGCGATGACCGACCGCTGAGGAGGCACTCATGAACAAGAAATACAGAAGAGCCGTCATTGCCGGCAACTGGAAAATGAATAAGCTTCCTGCGGAAGCAGCCCAGCTTGTCGAAGCGATCAAAGCTGAAAACGCCGGCGCTGACAACAGCAACGTTACGGTCGTCTGCTGCGTTCCCTATGTCGACATCGACGCCGCTGTCAAAGCTGCCAAGGGATCCTTCATCCATATCGGCGCAGAAAACTGCCACTGGGAAAAATCCGGCGCGTTCACGGGCGAGATCTCCGCGGACATGCTCGTCGCCTGCGGCGTTGAGTACGTCATCATCGGCCATTCCGAGCGCCGTCAGTATTTCGGCGAAACGGACCTGACCGTCAACAAGCGCGTGAAGGCGGCTCTGGAAGCCGGTCTCCAGGTCATTCTCTGCGTCGGCGAACTACTTGAACAGAGAGAGCAGGGAATCACCGAAGAGATCATCAGCATGCAGGTGAAGATCGACCTCGCGGACATTACCGAAGAGCAGATGAAGAACATCATCATAGCCTACGAACCCGTATGGGCGATCGGCACGGGAAAGACAGCGACCGCGGAGCAGGCCGACGAAGTCTGCGAAGCGATCCGGAAAACGCTCGGCGCTCTGTATACGCCGGCGCTTGCCGAAGCGACGACCATCCAGTACGGCGGCTCCATGAACGCCAAAAACTGCGAGGAACTGCTTGCAAAAGAGCATGTCGACGGCGGACTGATCGGCGGCGCATCCCTGAAAGCGCCTGACTTCACTGCCATCATCAAGGCTGCAAGATAACCGTTCCCGGATGCATCCGGTTTGAAAAGAGGCCTCGGCCTCTTTTCTTTTTCCGTTTCATACGTACGTCAGAACCCGGAAAAGTCATTTTTCTTGTGCAGATAACACAAAACAAAAAAATAAAATTTGTCCATAACGCATGAAAGCAAACATATTGCTTTTCACGGGATTATTCGGTATAATAGACAGTTGGAAAAATAATCTTTAAGGAGATCATCAATGGCCATTTTTGACATGAAAAACATCCGCAATGTTGCGCTTCTGGGCCACAGCGGTTCCGGAAAGACTTCTTTGGCGGAAGCTATGCTCTACATCTCCGGCGGCAGCGACCGTCTGGGAAAGACGATGGAAGGAACGTCGACTTTTGACAGCGATCCCGAATCCGTCCGCAGGAAGATTTCCATTTCCGCCGGATTCGCTCCGGTCGAATGGGACAACGTCAAGATCAATGTCATCGACACTCCCGGTCAGCCCGACTTCGTCGGCGAAGCGGCGCAGGGACTTCGCGTCGCGGACAGCGCGGTCATCGTCGTGGACGGGAAATCCGGCGTTCAGGTCGGAACGGAACTCGGCTGGGAGCGCGCAGCAAAAGCGAAACTGCCGCGTGCGATTTTCATCAACAAGTCGGACGATCCGGACGCGCACTTCGAGAATGTGCTCGACGCGCTGACGGAGCAGTTCGGAAACGCGCTCTGCCCCGTCACCATCCCCGGAGGAGAGGATCTGATCATTGACCTCGCGAACATGCAGGCGCACATTGCCGACGCGAAAGGAAAAGATTCCGTCAAGGACATTCCGGACAGCGTCAAATCGCTCGCTTCGAAGTACCGCGACAAACTGATGGAAGAAGTTGCCGGCACGAACGAAGAACTCATGATGAAATATTTCGACGGCGAAGAACTGACGACCGAAGAGATCGCGACTGCCCTCCACAGCGGTATCGTCAAGGGCGAGATCGTTCCCGTCTACTGCGGATGCTCTACGAAACTGTGGGGCGTGTCCCTCCTGATGTCCGCGATCGCGGATTCCTTCCCGCGCTTTGACGTCAAAGGATCCGAGAAGAACGAGGAAGGCAAAGACGTCGCAATCGACGAAAAGGGATCTCCGGCGCTGTTCGTTTTCAAAACGGTCGTAGACCCGTTCGTCGGTCAGATGAGCTTCTTCAAAGTCATGAACGGCTCCGTCAAATCCGATATGACGCTGAAAAATTCCCGGAGCGGATCCTCCGAACGTCTTGCGAAACTCTACGTCATCAAGACAAAGCAGCAGCTTGAAGTTTCGGAACTTCGCTGCGGCGACATCGGAATGGTTTCAAAACTGTCCGACACGGCGACCGGTGACACGCTTTCCGCCGACGGAAACGTCAGCTACCGGAAGACGGAATATCCGACTCCGTACTACGTCAAAGGCATCCGCGCGCTCGCCAAAGGCGACGAGGACAAGATTTCCTCCGGCGTCAACCGTCTGCTTCTCGAAGATCCGACCATCCGTTATGAAGTCAGCAAAGAAACCAAGCAGATGCTGCTGTACGGCATGGGCGGAACCCACCTCGAACTCGTTCTTGCCAAACTCAAGACGCGCTACGGCGTAGGCGTCCAGCTGGAAGACAAGAAAGTTGCGTACAGAGAGTCCATCCGCAAGTCCTGCCAGGTCCAGGGCAAGCACAAGAAACAGTCCGGCGGTCACGGCCAGTACGGCGACGTCTGGATCGAGTTCAAACCCGGACAGGAAGAGGGTCTGACCTTCACCGAATCCGTCGTCGGCGGCACCGTTCCGAAGAACTTCTTCCCCGCAGTCGAAAAAGGACTTCAGGAATGCATGCAGAAGGGCGTTCTCGCCGGCTATCCGATGGTCAGCCTCTGGGCCAACCTCTATGACGGATCCTATCACCCCGTCGACTCTTCGGAAATGGCGTTCAAGACCGCCGCTTCCATCGCTTACCGCGACGGTATTCCGAAATGCGCGCCGGTTCTTCTCGAGCCAATCGGCAATCTGAGCGTCGTCATCCCGTCCGGACAGGTCGGCGATGTCATGAGCGACCTGAACAAGCGCCGCGGCCAGATCAGCACGATCGACCCGTCCGAAGAAAAACGCGGATACAGCGTCGTCCACGCCATTGTTCCGGAATCCGAAATGAGCGACTACGTTCCTTCCCTTCGCTCCATCACGCAGGGCCGCGGAGAATTCTCGTTCGAAGTGACCGATTACGCGGAATGCCCGGCGAACGTTTCTGAAAAAGTCATCGCCGACGCGAAAAAAGCGCAGGAAGAAGCGAACAAATAACCTGCAAACCGATCTTCTAAAATGGCAGAGCCCGCCTTTTCAGGCGGGCCCTGTTTCTTTGTCAGGCTGTAATGATCAGTCAGCTGATTGACCGAACATACGCTCCGCTTCGCGGACGTCGATGACGGTAAATCCGTTATTTTCCAGAAGGGAAGCGAAAACACCGTTTCCCGGAACGAGTTTTCCGGAAAACGTACCGTCGTATATGACGCCTTTTCCGCAGCTCGGGCTTCTTGACTGAAGGATCGCGCAGTCTATCCCGCTCTCCTCAGCGATGCGCAGGGCCTTTCTCGCGCCGTTTCTGAACGCTTCATCGAACGAACGGCCGTCCTTTGATATCACTCTTCCCTCAGAGATCTCCGCCGGCATACGGGGCGCCGGCAGCCCTCCGAGAATTTCCGGACAGACGGGAATCAGACGATGCTGCTTCTGAAGACGGATCAGCCAGTCTGTCCGGTTGCTTCCTCCGTCGTATTTGCAGTTTTCGCCGAGAAGACACGCGCTTACGAGGATCGTCATACTCCCTGACCTCTTTTTTCAGAAATAAAACGGATACAGGATCATGGACAGAACGGAGAAGGCGGAAACCAGGGCAAGAAACACGCCCGGCAGAGCGCGGATGAACCCGACATGCTTCCGGTCTGCTTTTTCAGTACCGGTTCGCATGGCGTTCAGGCCGAGACCGAGGCACACAGACCCGATCAGCAGCAGGGGAACGATGTATCTGAAGTCCATGGAGCAGAAGTGAGGATACGCGAAACAGAACGAAACATAACTGAGAATGATCGTGACCGCGTAAATCGCGAAGAATCCCGTTTCCGCAGGATAAATCGGAAACTGCTCGCTGTACTGTCTCGTCTTTTCGCGCAACAGACGAATGAGAAGCACGATTGCGGATGCGACCGCTGCCAGCGCGATCAGAACGCCGATCCAGAACAGAATGTTCGCAAAAATATCCATCGTCCATTTCGATTTCCAAACGGAGTATTCGCCGAAAAGGGATGATTTGAATGCTGTCAGGGGAATATTGTGCTCAAAGTATTCGGCACCCTGCTGACCGGTTCTCGCGGGAAATACGCCGAAGTCGGCGATGGAACCGAAATCGAAGAACCGCTCGGTCACGGAATATCCGCCGAGATACTGATCGGCCTGATCCGACAGTCTGGGAACATAGGTCAGAGGAACGCCAAATCTGATGAAATTTCTCACCTGCCATCCGATGCCGAGCGGGATGCAAACGCCCCCGAAAGCGGCAAACTGACCGATGAGCCTGCCTTTTTTCTTTGCGCCTTTTTCCTGGACAAACCGCGCAAGAAACAGAAACGCCATCGCCGGGGCGATCACGCCGGTTGCAAGCTTCGCGGCCATGGACAGTCCGATGCACGCGCCGACGGACAGAATCCGGTACCATGCCGGTTTCCGGTACCACGCGAGGCCGGCATATACGGCAAGGAAAATAAACATGACGCTCAGTCCGTCGTTGTTGATGCTTCCCGCAAGAAGAAAGAAGGTCGGATGAAAAGCGACGACGGAAAAAGCCGCATAATATGCAATTCCGCGCACATTCAGCAGATCCAGTATTTTTTTCACAGCAAACAGGGAAACCATGGAATAAAACAGCGTCAGCACCTGGATGTTTTCCGCCGCGGCGTCGAACTCGATCCCTACGGCCGTCTGGATCTTCATCCATACCGCGCAGATCAGATGATGGAGCGGCGGATGATAAAACTGACTTTTTCCCCGGACATCGAAATCAGGAAGACTGAAATTTTCCATTAAATAACGGATGTAGCCGGTATGTCCGTAATTGTTTTCCAGAACGGAAAAACTGCGGGTATCGTGCTGATTCGTCAATATGGTGGTGTTCAGAATATAAACGAGGCGCGCCGCGAAGGCAAGCGTAAACAATAGAAGAATGACCTTCTGATCGTCTATTTTTTCCCTGTACTTCCAAATGAAAATCCATATGGAAAAGCCCAGCAGGATCGCAAACAGAACATATCTGTACAGTTCTTTCGGCTGAGTCAGGGATTGAAGAAGCATCCCGAACAGCACGGATGCAACGAATGACGCCGGAATATAAAGTTTTTCAATCAGCTTTTCATGTTTCATAATGTTTTTCAAAATTTATCCGTGTTTTAAATTGAAATTGGGATATTTTCCGCTTTTCAGTATAATTGCACATACAAAAAAAGTCAAATGATTTCTTTATTCTTTTAAAACAGTCTTGATTTTTTGCTATATAAATTATATAATATATTAGATATTTATAAATTTGATGAGAGGCGCGGCATGGAAGATTTTATTGAATTGAAAAACTTCGTTCTGGAAGAGCTGAAAAAAGAATATGCCTCCACCATTATTACGCTCTGGTTTTCCCCGATGATCATAAAGGAAGTGTCGGGAAATGAGGTCGTTCTTGAATTTCCGAAAAACCGGAAGGTGTTTGTAGAGGCCAATTATCTGGATTCTCTGCAAAAAACGTTTTCGTCCGTAATGGGAGCAAACGTTCATGTCGTTCTCACGTGTCCGGAAGAACAGTCTGCGGTCGAGCCCGAGCCAAAACAGGAAGAAGTACAGGTTCCCGCATACCAGACAAAATACAGTCCAAACTACACGTTTGAAAACTTCATCGTCGGAAAATCGAACGAGCTGGCGCACAGCGTCGCTTACGGCGTCGCGGAACATCCCTTTCACCTGAACAATCCGCTCTATCTGTACGGACCGTCCGGTCTGGGCAAAACGCACCTGATGTTCGCAATCATCAACAAACTGAGAAAAGACCATCCGGAATATCAGATCCTTTACGTTTCCGGAGAGGATTTTACAAATGAACTCGTAGAATCCCTTTCACAGAAAAAATCCATGGCATTCCGGGAAAAATACCGCAATCTCGACGTCCTGCTGGTCGACGACATTCAGTTCATCGCCGGAAAAATGGGCGTTCAGGAGGAATTCTTTCACACATTTGAAACCTTGTTTACCAAAAACAAGCAGCTCGTCATCGCTTCGGACGTTCCTCCCGGACAGCTCAATCAGCTGGAAGACCGTCTGAAAACAAGATTTTCCTGGGGAATGGTCGCCGACATTCAACCGCCGGATCTTGAACTCAGAACTGCCATTTTCCGCAGAAAGTCCCTTGATTTCGGATTTGATCTCGACTATTCCGTTCTGACCTATCTTGCGGAAAACATCACACAGAACATCCGTCAGATCGAAGGCGCCATCAAAAAACTCAGAGCGCAGTGCCTGATCACCGGAGATCCGTGCACGGTACAGATGGCGGAACGCGTTCTCAGCGAGTTTTTAAAAACGAAGCAGACGGAAGAATCAATCATCGACCGCATCTTTTCACTGACAGAAAAAAAATTCATGGTCACGAAGGAAGAACTGTGCGGAAACAAACGCGTCTCAAATATTGCCTTTGCAAGACATTATGCGATTTATCTGACAAGAAAGACAACTTCGTATTCTCAGAAAGAAGTCGCAAAAATCTTTCACCGCGATCATACGACGATCATCAATTCCATCAAGGTGATCGAAGAAAAAATGCAGACTGACGCGGTGTTTGCAAGAGAACTCTATATCACGATGGATGAATTGAAAAAAGCCTGAGCGGAAACGAAAGCGCTCGCGCGCGATCCTTCCTATTCCCATTCAAAAGGTACTTGGAAGTATTATTAGTATTAGTAGGCCCGGCGGAAAAGTGGAAAATGGGATTTTCCCGTTGAAATAAGGGAATCCGCAAGAAATGAAAAACAATGGAAAAGATGTGGAAAAAAACGAAATAGTTCAGAATAATCCACAAGTTGTCCAAATCACCAATTTGAAAGAATTTGATTTTTGAAATCAAACGGAGGTTGTTATGGCCATTAAGTTCTTATCCGACAGAAAAACACTTCTTTCTTTGATTCAGCCTGCGCTCGCAGCCACTTCAAATAAGAATACGCTGCCGGCTCTGGAAGGATTGCTGTTTCGGCTGGAAGGCAGCATGCTGACTGTATGCGGCTACGATTTGGAAAAGGGCGTTCGGGTTCAGGGAACCGTTCACCCGATTGAAGACGGCGCGGTGATTTTGAATGCGCAAAAAGTTGCGGCCATCATTAAAAATTTTCCGGATTATGACATCAGCTTTGAAGCGACGGAAAACAATCTGGTCAAAATTTCCTGCGATCAGAGCGACTTCATGATTCACGGACTGACTGCGGAAGCTTTTCCGAATATGCCGGATCTCGGCGGAGACAAATCTTTCTGCATCAGCAGAAGCATATTGAAGGAAATGATCGGATCCACCATTTTTGCTGTGTCTCAGACAGACATCCGTCCGATTCTGACAGGAGAGTTTTTCCGTGTTTCAAACAGATCACTGACGGTGGTTGCGCTTGACAATTACCGTATGGCGCTGCGGGAAGAAAAGGAATGCGTCTTTGACAACAACGGAGAATTTAGTTTCGTGGTTCCGGGAAAAGCATTGAACGAACTGGCCAGGATCCTGGACGATTCGGATGAAATGATCCGCGTGGAATTCACCGCAAAATACGTCATTTTCAAAATGGACAACATTATTCTGTTTTCCAGGCTTCTGGAAGGTGAATTCATGGATTATCAGCGTGCAATTCCCGCACAGAGCAAAATTACCGTTCATCTGAACAGGGAAGCGTTCGAAAATGCCGTTTCCAGAGCGTCTCTTCTCGTGGATGAAAAAATGAAAACGCCGATCCGCTGCACATTTACCGACGGAAATCTTGTTGTGGCCTGCTCCACGCAGTACGGAAAAGTCAATGACAGTCTTCAGATCGAAAAAGAAGGAGACGACATTGAAATCGGATTCAATCACAGATATCTCCTCGACGTTCTTCACATCTGCAGGGATGAGAGACTGAAACTGTCGCTGTCGACGCCTTTCATGTCGATGATGGTGGAAGCCGAAAAAGAACCGGAAACCGGTAAATACATTTATCTCGTTCTTCCTTTGAAACTGAAGGATTGAATCTATGCATATCTGTTCCCTCAGCGTCCAGAATTTTAAAAACGCCGAAAAGGAATCCATAGATTTTACCGAAGGCATCAACGTCATCTACGGAAAGAATGCATCCGGAAAAACGAATCTGCTCGAGGCAATCTTCTTCTTTGCCTCCAGCCGGTCATTCAGGGGATGCAAGGAAAAGGACATGATTCAGTTCGGAAAAACCTTTTCTTCCGCGGAAATGACGTTCGAATCGAATCAAATCAAAAAAACGATGCGCGTTCTTCTGCAGAAAAACGAAAGAAGACAGATCTTCGTCAATCAGATCCGCGTGCAGAAGCTTTCGGAATACCTTGGATTGTTCAGGGCTGTGATCTTTACACCGGATCATCTGAATCTCGTAAAAGGATCGTCTCCCTTCCGCAGAAAATTCATCGACATCGCAATCTGTCAGTCGTTTCCGCGCTACGCGGTGTCGCTTCATGAATATCAGAAGCTGCTTGAGCAGAAAAGCGCGCTGCTGAAAATGGAAAGGCGGGACACGGCGCTGCTGGACGTTTACAATGAAAAGATGGCTCCACTCGCAGGAATCATTACACTGAACCGTCACAGGTATCTTCAGCGTCTGGAGGAAGTTGCTTCCGTTTTTCAGAAGGACATGTCCGGGGAAAAGGAAAACATGAAGCTGAGATATACCTCTCAGTCGGGCGACAGTTCCAGGTCCGCAGAGGAACTGAAAGAAGTCTTTCTTGAACTGTTTCAAAACAAAAAAGAAAAGGAATTGCAATACAGTCTGCCGCTCTACGGGCCTCAAAAAGACGATTTTGAGGTTCTGATCAACGACAAGAACGCAAAGACGTTCGGCTCGCAGGGGCAGCAGAGGTCCGCCGTTCTTTCGCTGAAACTTGCGGAAGGGGAACTGTCCCAGCGTCTGACCGGAGAATACCCGGTGTTTCTTCTGGACGACATCCTGTCGGAACTGGACGACGACCGCAGAAAATACATTCTGTCCAAAATTCCAGGCAAACAGGTCATCGTGACCGGATGCGAACCGGAACTGTTTTCCGGATACGGAGAAACGAACCGCATTTTCGTTTGCGAAGGAGTCGCCAGAAATGTCTAAGAGACCATATCTATTTATTGAAAACGGAGAAGGAATGCGCGTGCGCGACGTCATCGGAATCTTTGACGTCGATGCCGTGACCTGTTCCGAGGCAACGAAAAAATGTTTGAAAAATGCGCAGGACGCTCTTCGAATCGTCAATGCGGCGAACGACCTGCCAAAATCGGTGATCATAAAGCAGGAAGCCTACGGCGACCGTATATATTTCAGCGGGCTCTCTTCGGAGAGCATCATAAAACGAATCAACGGACATGATTGAATGAGGAATTGAAAATGAGCGAAGAAATCAAGGACATGCAGTACGGCGACAGTCAGATACAGGTGCTGGAAGGACTGGAAGCGGTCAGAAAAAGACCCGGAATGTATATCGGCACGACATCCGTGAAGGGTCTTCATCATCTGATATACGAAATCGTGGACAACTCCATCGATGAGGCGCTTGCGGGATTCTGCGACTTTATCGACGTTTCATTGAACGACGACGGATCCGTAACAGTCGTAGATGACGGACGCGGCGTTCCGTCCGGCATGCATCCGAAAGCAAACAGACCGACGCTGGAAGTGATATTCACGATCCTTCACGCCGGAGGAAAATTCGGCGGCGGAGGATATCAGATCGCCGGAGGACTGCACGGCGTCGGCGCGTCTGTCGTCAACGCTCTGTCGAATAAGCTGATCGTCCGCAACAAGAGGGACGGAAAAGAATACGGGATCTCGTTCGAAAAGGGAAAGGTCTCGGAAGAATTTCATGAGATCGGGCCGACGGACGGACACGGTCTGACGGTTCAGTTCTGGCCGGACGACACGATTTTCGAGACAGTGGAGTTCGACAGGAATCTTGTGATCACGAGACTGCGGGAGCAGGCGTTTCTGAATGCCGGCATCTGCATACGTTTCCGCGATCTGAGGAACGGAGACGAGCCGTTCGAGGAAACTTTCTGCTATGAGGGCGGCATTCGCTCGTTCGTCGAATACCTGAACGAGCAGAAAGGCGTTTCCGTTCTGCACGAGGACGTCATTTACGTTTCCGGAAGCAAGGATACGTCCATTGCGGAAGTCGCGATGCAGTACAACGACAGTTACAACAACCTGATCCTGTCGTTCGCGAACAACATGCATACGATTGACGGCGGAACGCACGAGACCGGTTTCCGCGTCGCGCTCACGAAAGTTCTGAACGATTACGGAAAAAAATACAACATTCTGAAGAACGAGGAAAAGCTGACCGGAGAAGACGTTCTGGAAGGTCTGACCGCGATCGTTTCCGTCAAACTGGAAGACGCGCAGTTCGAA
Organism: uncultured Ruminococcus sp.; assembly: GCA_902783535.1. Taxonomy (GTDB): domain Bacteria; phylum Bacillota; class Clostridia; order Oscillospirales; family CAG-382; genus Coliplasma. Next base: position 14,011 of record CACZRJ010000131.1, read on the forward strand.
TCCCAGACAAAGGCAAAACTCGGAAACAGCGAAATCAGGACGCTTGTTTCCGGAATCGTTCAGGAAAAGCTCGAGACATACCTGGAAGAGAATCCGGCAAGCGCCAAAATCATCATTGAAAAATCGATCGCCGCGGCGCGCGCAAGGGAAGCCGCCAAGAAAGCGAGAGAACTGACAAGACGGAAGGGCCTGTTGGAATCCTCGTCGCTTCCGCACAAGCTTGCGGACTGCAACGAGAGGCGCCCGGAATTTACGGAGCTGTATCTGGTAGAGGGAGATTCCGCAGGAGGAACTGCAAAAGACGGCAGGGAAAGCCACTTCCAGGCGATCCTGCCGCTGCGCGGAAAAATCCTGAACGTCGAAAAGTCGCATCTTGACAGGATCTACTCCTCGGACTCCATCGTTCCGCTGATCCAGGCGCTCGGCTGCGGGATCGGAACGGAATTCGACATTTCCAAACTCCGCTATGGAAAAATCATCATCATGGCCGATGCCGATGTCGACGGTTCGCATATCCGCACGCTGCTGCTGACATTCTTCTTCAGACACATGCGCCCGCTGATCGACGAAGGACACATTTTCGCGGCGGTGCCTCCGCTATACAAGGTCTCCCGCGGAAAAGCCGTCCGGTATGCGTATTCTGACGAGGAAAAGGATCTTGCCGTGGCGGAACTCGGCGGAAACGTTTCGATCGAGCGGTACAAAGGTCTCGGCGAAATGGACAAGGAACAGCTCTGGGAGACGACGATGGATCCGGAGAGAAGGATCCTCAAGCGGATCACCGTGGACGACGCGCTGAAAGCCGACGCGCTGTTCTCCGTTCTGATGGGCGACAAGGTTGAGCCGAGGCGCGCCTTCATTCAGGAAAACGCGAAGTACGTAACGAATCTCGATATTTGAAAACGGTTCGCAATCGTCATATCAAATGCAGAAATTAAGAAAAGGCGAGTAGAATTATGGCAGAAGAATTTGATTATTCCGGTCATGTCGGACAAACCATCCACGATAGCCGGATCGAAGACGAGATCAAGACGGCGTACATCGACTACGCGATGTCCGTCATCGTTTCGCGCGCGCTTCCGGACGTTAGAGACGGACTGAAACCCGTACACCGCCGCGTGCTGTACGCGATGGACGAAGACCATCTCACTTACGACAAGGCGTTCCGGAAATCCGCTACCACCGTCGGAGACGTTCTCGGCCGGTATCATCCGCACGGGGACACGGCCGTATACGATACGATGGTCAGGCTCGCGCAGCCGTTTTCACTGCGTTATCCGCTGATCGAAGGACACGGAAACTTCGGAAACATCGACGGCGACCCGCCGGCCGCATACCGCTATACGGAAGCAAAAATGTCCAAAATAGCGAATGAAATGCTCGCGGACATCGACAAAAACGTCGTTGACTTCGACCCGAACTTCGACAACACCCGCAAAGAGCCGCGCGTCCTTCCGGCGAGATTCCCGAATCTTCTCGTGAACGGGTCCGTCGGCATCGCCGTCGGCATGGCGACAAACGTTCCGCCGCACAATCTGACGGAAGTCTGCAAAGCCACGGAATATCTGATCGACAATCCGGAATGCGCGATCCCCGAGCTCATGCAGTTTATCAAGGGGCCCGACTTCCCGACATACGGCACCATCTACGGCACGGCGGGGATCTACGAAGCGTACATGACCGGTAAGGGACATATCAAAGTCCGGGCAAAGGCGCATTTCGAGGAGAAGCACGGACGCACCTCCATCATCGTGACGGAACTGCCTTACCAGGTCAACAGATCGCTTCTGCTTGAAAACATGGTCAACCTGATCAAAAACAAGCGGATCGAAGGGATCTCGGACATCAGAAACGAATCCGGCCGGAAAGGCATGCGTATCGTCATTGAAATCAAAAAAGACGCGAACCCGCAGATCGTTCTCAATCAGCTGTACAAGTTCACGCAAATGGAGGATACGTGCGCGGTCAACATGCTCGCGCTCGTGAACGGCGAACCGAAGGTCCTGAACCTGAAGGAGATCCTCACGCATTATATCCGCCATCGCGAAGAAGTGACCGTGCGGCGCGTGCGTTACGATCTAGACAAAGCGGAAAAGGAAGCGCATCTGTACGAAGGATACGTCATCGTCATAGACAACATCGACGAGGTCGTTTCCATCATCCGTTCCTCCGGGAGCATCCCTGAGGCGAAGACAAGACTTGCCGAAAGATTCTCGCTCAGCGACGCGCAGACGCAGGCGATCGTCGAAATGACGCTCGGCAAGCTGACCGGCATGGAGCGGCAGAAGATCCTAGACAGACTGGAAGCGCTCTACGCCCTGATCAAGGACCTGAAGGAAATCCTCGGAGACGAAAGCAGAATCACCGCCATCATCAAGACGGACCTGGAAGACATCATCGAAAAATACGGCGACGAGCGCAGGACGAATATCGAGGAAGTGGAAGACGAGATCCTGATCGAGGACCTGATCGAAAAGCAGAACTGCGTGATCACGGTCACGAACGACGGATATATCAAGAGAATTCCCGCCGACACCTATTCGGCGCAGCGCCGCGGAGGAAAAGGCGTCACGGCGATGGGTACGAAGGAAGAGGATTTCGTGAAGAACGTCTTCGTCGTATTCAGCCACGATACGCTGCTTCTGATATCGAACAAAGGAAAGATGTACCGGAAGAGATGCTATGAGATTCCGGAAGCGGGCAGGACGGCGAAAGGAACGAACTTCGTCAACCTGCTTCAGATGGAAGACGGGGAAGAGATCACCGCCGGACTGACAGTCAAGGAATTCCGCGACGACGAATATCTCGTTTTCCTGACGAAAAACGGTATCATCAAGCGCGTGAATCTGATCCAGTATCAGAACAAGCGCACCAAGGGACTGTTCGCGATCAAACTTGACGAGGGCGACGTTCTTCTGACCGTCCTGAAAACGACGGGCAACGATCAGATCCTTTGCGCGACGCACGACGGCATGTCGCTGCGGTTCAACGAGCGCGAAGCAAGAGACATGGGACGCACCGCGAGGGGCGTCAGAGCGATCTCCCTGCGCGACGGGGACTATCTGGTCGGCGCCTGTGTGATCCCGAACGGCGAGGATACGCCGGACCGCAAGCTGCTTCTGATCACCGAGAACGGCTTCGGAAAGCGCGTTGACACGCAGGAATTCGGCGTGCAGCCTCGCTACCGGATCGGACTGAAAGCGACGAAGCTCGGAGAAAAAACAGGAAAACTGACCGGGATCGCGCTTGTCAGCGAAACCGACGATCTGATGATGATCACGGACGGCGGCATGTTCGTCCGCACGCCGGCATCCGATATTCCGATGTACGGCAGATTTGCCGGAGGCGTCATCGTGATGCGCATGAAGCCGGGCGAAAAGTTGGTCGGAATCGACATCGTGGCCAGAGAACAGGAGCCCGCTCCGGAAGAATCGGAAGGCGGGCAAGAAGACGATCAGTAAAGGAGAAAAACGGAAATGGCATCCGAACGCGAGCGCGCAAAAGAGGAATATCTCCGCGTCAGAGAGTCGGCTTTGAAAACGGACAAGCAGTTCCGTCTTTCAAAAGTCTGGATGGACACGCATTATCTGCTTTGCGGCGGAGCAATCATCGCCGCAGGAGCAATCATTGCCGTCAACTGGGTGTCGATGTCGGTCGCATGGCGCATCGCCTCCGTACTGATCGCCGTCGGAGCATCGATCCTTCTGATCGCGCTCGGCGCGCTCCCGACGAAGCATATGCTTCGCCGCAAGAAGGAACTGCACGAACTGAAACAAAAGATGGCGGATCTGGAAGACAGGTATCATCTGTGATGTGCGGCCTGCTATCTGAATTGGCCGAGACGGAAGACAGACGGGAAACGCGACGCGTCGTCGCGGTCGGAATATTCGACGGCGTGCATCTCGGGCACCGCTCTATTCTGCGCGAAACCGTTTCGGAATCGGAAGCGCGGTCTTCCGGCGGCGTTGAGGTCATTCCGTCCGTTCTGACCTTCTCAGGAATTCACAAATCCGGATCGGCATCCGCCGGAATGATTTTCGGGCCGGAGGAAAAAGAAGAGTTTCTGCGGAAGGAAGGCATCCGGGAGATCATCGTCAAACCATTTTCGGACGTCCGGGATATGGATTGTGAAACGTTTGTCAGACGCGTTCTGATCGGAGAACTGTCCGCGGAAGCAGCCGTCGTCGGCGAAGACTTCAGATTCGGACACGGACGGACCGGAAACGCGGAAACGCTGGCGGAACTGCTCCGGAAAGAGGGAAAGGCCTGCAGCATCCTTCCGAAAACGATCTGCTGCGGACAGCCTGTGTCGTCGACGGAGATCCGGTCTCTGCTGAAAGAAGGGCATGTCGAGAAGGCAAACCTCCTTATGGGACATCCGATGACCTGGATCCTGCCGGTCGTTTCCGGAAATCACATCGGGAGGTCTCTGGGATATCCGACGATCAATCAGACGATCCCGGCGGACCGCGTCGGAATGAAGTTCGGCGTTTACCTCGTTTCCGCCGAAGCGGAAGGCAGGTCCTACCGGGGACTGTGCAATATCGGCGTCAAGCCGACCGTCGGCGGACGGACACCCGTCGCCGAAACATATCTCGACGGCTTTTCCGGCGATTTGTACGGAAAAAGCGTAAAGATCAGCGCGCTACGTTTTCTGAGGCCGGAAGAAAAGTTTCCGGACCTGGACCGGCTCAGAGAACAGATCGGGAAAGACATTTCGTCGGCATTTGGAAAAGAGAACTGACTATGGGACGAAAGAAAATCATTTACAACATCATAACGGTATTGCTGTGTCTGACTGTTTTGGCAGTGCATGCCGCTGCAGATCAGGCGCCTGCCGCTGAGCCGCAGGCGGGACAGGATGCATCCGGAGAACCGTCGAAGAACACGGCGATCGCATATTGCGTGGATACGGAGCAGGTCCTTTACGAAAAGGACGGAGGAAAGATCCTGTCTCCCGGACCGGTGACCAAGCTGATGGCGACGATGGTCGCTTACGATATTCTGAAAGAAAACAAGAAACTGATGTCGGAAATCGTAAACATTCAGTCCACATGGCTGAAAAACTGCTATACGCCCGGAGACCGCTCCACGCCTTATCTCGGCATTGCCGCCGGAGAGAACTATACGCTGGAATATCTTTTCGCCACATCGCTCGTCGCGAATGCGAACGACGCCCTTGCGATCCTGGTACGCTACTGCTCGGACAGTTTCCTCGGCGGAGAAGCGGGGTTCCTGGACAGAATGAACCAGCGCGCGCAGGACCTCGGCATGGACAGCACGCACTTCTATAGCACGACCGGGTTCAACGGTTCCTCGTCGTTTACCACTGCGCGCGACGTTACGAAACTTGTTTCCGCTTTCTACCGGTACAACGATCTCGTCACTTTGTCCGACAGTTTCACCTATCAGAGGATCCGGAACAAGAACTATCTGATCTGCGACAAGCAGGTTTCCGGCTATCTGTACATCGGCGCCGTCGGCCTGATCGCGGGGCAGTCTACGAATGAAGGAAACTATACCGTCATCACGTATTACGAAAAAGACGGGCTCACATA